>CAZMPP010000027.1:0-16185 GCA_964568035.1 uncultured bacterium | reverse complement strand
CTCGTTGCCGGCGCCGCTGACGAAACCCATCTCGAGCTCGATGTCGAGCCGGCGGCTGGGGCCGAAATCGGGCGCCGCAGCATCGGGCGGTTTGCGTTGACCGGACGGACGGCGAATCGCTGTGCCGTCGATAACGATCGTGCCGGAGCGCCCGTGGTAGCCGACCGGAAGCCAACGCCAGTTGGGCAAGAGCGCCTCAGCGTTTGGCCGGAAGAGCCGCCCGAGATTAGTCGCGTGCTCGATGGACGAGTAAAAGTCGACGTAGTCGCCGACCTCCATCGGCACGCGCATTTCAACCGCATCGCGCGCAGCGAAGAAGCGATCGGCGTTGGCGTCGCGCAAGCGCGGGTCGCCGTCGCGGCGCAACAGCAACGAGAGTCTTTCGCGCAGCGGAGTCCAAACCGAACGTCCTGCCGCAAGCAGCGGATTGAGCCGCGGCGCCGTCAGCAGCTCGCGCTCGCAAAGATCGTCGGCAAGTCCCGCTTCAGCGAGCGCCGCGAGATCGAGGATACGATCGCCGAGTGCAACGCCGATGCGCTCAGGACCGCCGGCGGCAAAGACACCGAAGGGCAAGTTTTGAATCGGGAAGTCGCTTTCCGCGGCGACGGGAGCCCAGGACTCCAGCTGCGGGTTGGTCGTATCGGTCGCGGCGATCATCGCGCAGGCAGCATTCCCAACGCGATCAGGTCGTCGACCGGCTCTGAGAAACTGCAGCTGCCGTAAGCCACGAATACCTCCTCGCGGGTTCGTTCGAGTTCGGCGACATTAATGCGTTCGTCCCTCCAAGCAAAGGCCTCGTCGTCGAAGCTAAATGCGCCGGCGTCTTCTTCTGCAACGATTTCCTCGAGGGTTTGAGCCGGCACGCTCCCGGCGAGCGCCGCAGCGGCGAGTAAATTCAGAAAGCCGTGTTGCATGAAACCCGTCGTGCGGTCGAGGTGACGTACGGGGTGATGGAGCCCGGCCGTCGCCTTGAATGGAACGTTTTGGCTGCGAGCCGCGGCAATAAAGGATGCCACTTCCGCGACGCTGGGAAAGGCATCGGCGGTCAGACCGCCGCAGCGCAACTTAGCGCCGAGACCGTGCCGCCTTAACCGTTCCATCGTCGCGTCCAACGTTGTCAACCAATTTGCGCTACGCGCGCTCTCTACGTAGGCCGGGAGATTGCCAAGCCCATCGGCATCCAACCGTTCGCGCAGGTTGTCGGCCGCGCCGGACTGTGGCGAAAACTCAAGTGTCTCGATCCGCGTCGACGTGCGCCGCAGAGCGGCAGCCATTGACAGCGCATCGCTTCCCTGGAGTATCGCCGAAAAGGGCACGTCGAATCGCGCTTCTGGCGCGGCAAGAAGCGCAACCGGCGCGATGAATCGCCCAAGCATCCAGGCGTACGGCCCGGCACCCTCGCTGCGATATTCGTCGGATGCCTGCTGCAGCGGAAGCTCGGCCGGCGGAAAGAGGCCGGCATAGTCGATCAAGGCGTTGAAGGCGGCGCGCACGGAGGGGCGTAGCGCCGTCGAGGTGCTCATGCCCCCTGCTTCGACAGGGCCCCCCGCGAGGCTTCGCCAAGTCCGCTGGCGATGAGCACGGCAACCGAAGCGCGCAGCAACCCGCTGGCACAGATCGACTGGGATTACGTCGAGTTTTACGTCGGCAATGCCAAACAAGCCGCGCACTTTTACATGTCGGCCTTTGGTTTCGATCAGCTCGCTTACGCCGGCCCGGAGACCGGCGTGCGCGACCGCGTCAGCTATTTGCTCGAACAAAACAAGCTACGGTTCGTTCTTACCTCCAGCCTGCTTCCCGACGACGAGATCGCGCGTCACGTCATGCTGCACGGCGACGGCATTAAAGACGTGGCGATTCTCGTGGAGGACGCCAACGCCGCGTTCGCGATGGCGGTCCGCGGCGGTGCCCGCGTCGTTTCGGAGCCGGCAAGCATCGAAGATGAATCCGGACGGCTTATTAAGGCGACTATCGCCACGTACGGCGACACAGTGCACTCCTTCATTCAGCGCGATGGATACTCGGGAGTTTTTGCCCCGGGATTCGTCGAGGCGCGCCGCTCCCTGCCGGCAGCGCAGAAGCCCGGACTGCAGTTTATCGATCACTGCGTCGGCAACGTCGGCTGGGGAGAGATGGACGCGTGGGGCGATTTCTACGCCCGCGTCTTCGGTTTCTCGCAACTCGTCTCGTTCGACGACAAGGATATTTCGACGGAATATACCGCGCTGCGATCCAAGGTGATGACCGACTCGCGCCATCAGGTCAAGTTCCCGATCAACGAACCGGCGCAGGGCAAGAAGAAATCGCAGATCGAGGAGTACCTCGACTTCTACCACGGCGCGGGCGTTCAGCACATGGCCATCCGCACCGACGACATCGCCGAGACGATCCGCGCGCTCAAGGCCAACGGCGTCGAGTTTCTCGACACGCCCGACTCGTATTACGAGATGCTCGCCGAACGCGTTGGAAGAATCGACGAGGCGATCGAGACGCTGCGCGACCTGCGCATCCTGGTCGACCGCGACGACATGGGCTACATGCTTCAGATTTTTACCAAGCCGCTGCAAGACCGGCCGACGGTGTTCTTCGAGATTATCCAGCGTAAGGGCAGTCTCTCGTTCGGTAAGGGCAACTTCAAGGCGCTCTTCGTATCCATCGAGCGCGAACAGGAAAAGCGCGGCACGCTATGATCGCCGGCGAAGTCCTCAATCGCGCGGCGCTCGTCGAGTGGTATCGCCGTAATCGCGAGCGCACTGCGAGCATCTTCGCGCTGGTGAACCCGGCGGCGTTCCACGATCGCCCGATCCCGCTGCGCCATCCTTTCGCCTTCTACGAAGGTCACATTCCCGCGTTCAGTTTCCTGGTGCTCAACGAACGCGGTCTGCGGCAAGAACCGCTCAACCCATCGTTGGAGCGGCTCTTCGAGCGCGGCATCGATCCCGGCTCGCTCGACGAAGCGCGCCGTCACGAACGAGCCGACTGGCCCGACCGCGCCGCGGTTGCCGCATTCGCGGCGCAGTGTGATGCGCGCGTGATTGAAGCGCTTGAAACTGCCAAGATCGAAGATGCCGCTGTGCCGCGACTAGCTCGCGCGCAGGCGGCCTACACGGTGTTAGAGCACGAGAGCATGCACCAAGAGACGACGCTCTATATCGTGCACCAGCTCGATTACAATCGCAAGCAGCGCGTCACCGCAGCGCACACCGATCGTTCGCTCGCGCCGTCAAAGATGTGCGACGTCGCCGCGGGCGTCGCCACGCTCGGTGCCGGCCGCGACGAGATTGCCTTTGGTTGGGATAATGAGTTCGAGCGCGTAGAGGTTGACGTAGCGGCGTTCTCGATGGCCGAACGTCCGGTCACCAACGGCGATTGGCTGCGATTCGTCGACCAGGGCGGCCCGGTTCCTCACTTTTGGACCGAGCGAGACGGCGCCTGGACCTTACGTTTGATGGGCGAAGAGATCGCGCTGCCGCACTCATGGCCGGTCTACGTCACCCATCGTCAAGCGACGGCCTACGCGAAGTGGGCCGGCATGCGCCTCCCCACCGAAGCTGAGTACCATCGCGCCGCCTTTGCAACGCCGGCCGGCGACGAGCGTCCCTTCCCGTGGGGCGACGAAGCACCGAACTCGCGCCACGGCAACTTCAACTTCGAACGCCTCGATCCCGAACCGGTCGACGCGCATCCCGAGGGCAATAGCGCCTGGGGGATCGCCGACTTGATCGGCAATGGTTGGGAGTGGACGTCGACGCCGTTCGCGCCGCTGCCCGGCTTCGAAGCGATGGCCTCGTACCCGCAATATTCAGCCGATTTCTTTGACGGCAAACACTACGTGATGAAGGGCGCGTCGCCGGTGACGCCGCGCGAGCTGGTTCGCCGCTCGTTCCGAAACTGGTTCTACGACGACTATCCGTACATGTTTGCCAAGTTCCGCTGCGTCGCTTGAAGCGATGGGCGGTGCTGGTACTGCTGGCCGGCATTTCCGTAGCGTCGCTCACGGCGTGCTCGAAGGGCGGCTATAGCGACAACGGCGCATCGAATCGTCTGCGCGTCGCCATTAATATCAACCCGACGCAACTCAATCCGATCCTCGCCCAGAATACGATCGAGACCTTTGCCGACAGCCTCTTCTTCAATCTGCTGGTAACGCACGACCAGCATCACCATCAACTTCCCGAGCTGGCGCAAACGGTTCCATCGCTTCAAAACGGCGGCATCAGCAGAGATGGGCTGACCCTCATCTACCACCTTCGCCGCGACGTCAAGTGGCAGGACGGCGTGCCGTTCACCAGCCGCGACGTGAAGTTTACGTGGCTGGCCGTCATGAACCCGCGCAACAACGTCGTTTCGCGGCGCGGATACGACCTGGTCGCCTCGATGGACACGCCCGATGACGCTACCGTCGTGATGCACATGAAACAGCTCTTTCCCCCGGCAGTCGATACGATCTTCGCCGAAAGCGACACGCCCACGCGTATCCTTCCCGCGCACCTGTTGGCGAAGTATCCGAATCTTAATCAGATTCCGTTCAACTCGGCGCCGGTGGGGACCGGGCCGTACCGGTTCGTCCGCTGGCAGCGGGGCGATCGGATCGTCCTGCAAGCCAACCCCAACTATTTCGGCGGAGCGCCGGCGATTAAAGATCTGACGCTGGCGATCATTCCCGACGACAATACGACGCAGGCCCAGTTGCAGTCCGGCGAGGCGAACTTGGCCCTCGAGATTCCTTCGGCGGTCTACCGAGGCGTTGCCGCGACGGCCGGCATTCGGCGGCAACTGGCGCAAGCGCCGGCCTATACGGCCGTTATCTTCAATACCCGGCACGCGCCGCTCGACGACGTGCGCGTCCGCCGTGCGCTCGTGCTCGGCATGGATCGCGACGCGATCACGCGCGACAATACGTCCGGCACGGGAACGCTAGCCGTCGGAGACCTTGGGCCGTATTACTGGGCCTTCGACTCGACGCTGCGTCCGACGCCGTACGATCCCGCCTTGGCAAAGCAGCTGCTCGATGCGGCTGGGTGGCGCGAAGGTCCCGACGGCGTGCGCGTTCGCAACGGCACGCGTCTGTCGCTGCTCCTCGTCTACGGGACGCAGAGTCAGACCGTGCGTACCATCACGGCGCAAATCCAACAAATGTATCGCGCGCTGGGCATCGATCTCGAGCTCAAGGGTTTCGACTACGCGACGCTCTACGCGGCGGCGCAGAGCGGCGGAATACTCAACGGCGGGAAGTTCGACCTGGCGATGTATGCCTGGGTCTCCGGCTCGGATCCCGACGACTCATCGCAGTGGTCTTGCAAGATGATACCGCCGGCGGGCAACAATATCGCTCGCTACTGTTCGCCGGCGATGGAGGCCGCGCAACGCCTTGCCCTTTCGACTTTTGACCGCGCCACCCGGAAACGTGCGTACTCGCGTATCGAGTCGCTTCTGTTGAGCGACGCGCCGGCCGCATTCATCTACGATCAGTCGCTGCGCTACGCCCACTCGCCCGACTTGCGGTATTTCATGCCGAACGGCATCAGCGAGGCCTGGAATGCCCAGGATTGGCGGCGATAGACCGCGTACCAAAAGCCGCCGCCGCCCCAGCTTTAGGAGAAACGAAGTGACCACCACCGTCCAAACGGCAAAGAAAACCCCCGTGACCGTCGCCTATGGTGACGGCATCGGTCCCGAGATTATGACCGCGACGCTGCGCATTCTCGAAGCGGGCGGCGCTCAGCTCGACCTGGAGCGAATAGAAATCGGCGAGTCCATTTATAACAAAGGCTTGAGCAACGGCATCGAGCCGTCGTCGTGGGACTCGCTGCGCCGGACGAAGGTCTTCCTAAAGGCGCCCATCACCACGCCGCAAGGGGGCGGCTTCAAAAGCCTCAACGTCACGGTACGAAAGACACTGGGCATGTATGCCAACGTGCGGCCGTGCATGTCGCTGCATCCCTACGTTGCGACCAAGCATCCGCGGATGGACGTGGTCATCGTCCGCGAGAACGAAGAGGACGTATACGGCGGCATCGAGCACCGCCAGACAAACCAGGTCGCGCAGTGCCTCAAGCTGATCTCCCGGCCCGGCAGCAAACGGATCATTCGTTACGCGTTTGAGTACGCTCACGCCAATAAACGCAAGAAAGTCACCTGCTTCACTAAAGATAACATCATGAAGATCACCGATGGTCTCTTCCATCGGACGTTCAACGAAATCGCCACTGAGTATCCGGAAATCGAGAGCGAGCACTGGATCGTGGACATCGGCGCCGCCAAGATGGCCGACACGCCGGAGGCCTTCGACGTCATCGTGATGCCGAATCTTTACGGCGACGTGCTCTCCGACGTGGCCGCACAGATTACCGGTTCGGTTGGTTTGGCGGGCTCCGCGAATATCGGCGATCACTGTTCGATGTTCGAAGCGATTCACGGTTCGGCGCCCCGCCGAGCCGGGCAGAACCTAGCCAATCCATCGGGACTTCTGCATGGGGCGATCCTCATGCTGGTGCACATCGGCCAAGCCGACGCGGCCGAGCGCGTTCATAACGCCTGGCTGCGCACCATCGAAGACGGCGTCCACACCTACGACATTTATAAAGAGGGAACGTCAAAGCAAAAGGTCGGCACCAAGGAGTTCGGCGACGCCGTTATCGAGCGTCTCGGACAAAAGCCGCAGCATCTCAAAGCGATCGAGTACGATAAGGAATCTTCGATGAATCTGGCGATCCGGCCGGCCGGCAAGCCGCCGATGAAGCTGCGCGCCGGAGTCGACCTCTTCATCGACCGTCGCGACGGCAATCCCGATCAGATCGCCGAGGTGATGCAAAAGCTCGGCGTCGAGGGCGTGAAGCTCACGATCATCAGCAATCGCGGCACGAAGGTGTGGCCCAACGGCAATCCGGACACGTATTGGAGCGATCACTGGTGCTGTCGCTTCGAATCCGCCAACGGCGTGCTGTTTACGCCCGAGCACACGGTCAAACTCTTACAGGCTGCCGACACCGCCGGCTTCGACGTCATCAAAACCGAGGGACTCTACACCTTCAACGGCGAGCGCGGCTATTCTTTGGCTCAAGGGGAGTAGCTACCGCGTTCTTCGCTTGGGCTACGAGCCGTTGAGGGCGTCGAGGAGGAGCGGAGCCAGGATGGCGAGAGCGACGACGAAACCAGCAGCGTTTTTCGCACGATGCGAAAAACGCTGCATGCCCGATGCGGCTTGTAGTTCAAGCGAAGAACGGACGCGGCTTGAGAATAATTAGCTTGCTCCCGAGTGCGACGGAGATTTTGTTTGCTATTGAGGCGGGGGATGAGGTTGTTGGGGTTACCCACGAGTGTGATTATCCCGATGAGGCGTTGCGGTTGCCGCGTTTGACGGCATCGGCGGGACCGGATTACGCGATGCCCGCTGAGATCGACCGGCACGTGCGCGAATCGCTTCACCAGGGGTCGAGCCTTTATTCCTTGGATCGTGGTTTGCTGGAGCGCTTGCGGCCGGATTTGATCGTGACGCAAGAGCTTTGTCCCGTGTGCGCGGTGTCGTACGACGTGGTGGATGCTGCGGCGAAGCAGCTTCGATCGGATGCGCGTATCGTCTCACTGGAGCCGTCGTCGCTGCGAGAGGTCTTCGATACGATTCTTCTTCTCGGGCGGATGACGGGTCACGAGGCTGGGGCGCGCGAGGTCGTCGCTTCACTTGAAGCGCGCGTCGCGGCGTTGGCCGCGGCTAGGAAACGCGACGCGCAACGCCCTCGTACGCTCGTGCTGGAGTGGACCGATCCGCCGATGAGCGCCGGTCATTGGATTCCGGAACTGATCGAGCTAGCCGGCGGTGAGCCGGTGTTGGCGAATCCCGGTGTTGATTCGAAGCGCTTGGAATGGGATGCAATCGCGGCTTCCGACCCCGATGCGGTGATCGTTGCGCCGTGCGGTTTTGACTTACCGAAAACTAAGGCCGCAATCGCCGAGCTCCACGGAAAGCCGCAATGGCGGTCGTTGCGCGCGAATCGCTCCGGACGCGTGCTGGCGTTGGACGGCAACGCGTATTTGAGTCGTCCCGGCACGCGCTTGGTCGAGGCATCGGAAATAATTGCCGAGTGGTATGTTGGGGCGCAACCTATGGCGACCCTCAGGCGATTTCGACAGCATGACCGATCAAGAGATTAAACCCTATCTCGGCAAAGCCGTCCGCGTTACTTTAGCTGACCGGCGTGTGCTCGCCGGCGTTCTCCACGCCTCCGATGAATCGGGGCATGGTCACCGGCACTACGCAATCGTCTCTGATGCGATCCGCGAGGGCGGGCAAGCCGCGCGGGAAGTCATCCATGGCGGGGACCAAATCGCAACAATCGAGGACGCCTCCGGAGATCCTGCCGCGACGCCGTAAAGCGACCGGCGGCCTCGGGTCACACTAAAAAGACGCCCGGCTGAATGCGGGCGTCTTCGTAGCTGTCAGCTTTTCCCTAGCGGTAAGCCGGTTGTCTTGCCGCAAAGCAATCGCGGCAATACACTGGCCGGTCATCCCGCGGTTGGAATGGGATCTGAGCGACCCCGCGGCACTGGCTGCACGTCGCGGTAAACATCTCCCGCTCACGACCAGCGCTCCCCCGGCCCGAATAGCCGCTGTCGCCACGCTGCGCCTTACGGGCAGTACGACAGTCGGGACAGCGGCTCGGTTTGTTCGTGAATCCCTTCGTTGCGAAGAACTCTTGCTCTCCGCTCCCAAAAGTAAAGGGTGCGTTGCAGTCAACGCAGTTAAGGATCTCGTCTCTATACATAAATGAACTCCTTGGTTCGAAAATTGGCGCCGAAGAATCACTTCGCAAATCGGAACCAGGAGTTGAAAACAAATCAAGAACCGAGCGGACCGCAAAATGAAGGCCGGTCGTCGAACGCCTCTGACGTCACGGCTTCGCCACTCAAGACCCATTGAACGACCGGAAGGATGCACTGTCGGACCGGCGCGAGGGCCGCTCGACAGGCGGAGGTGGTATACTAGCGGCGCGGAGTACGCTGGGCGGCCGCGCTTCCCGCGGGGGAGTGAGGAAAGTCCGGGCTTCACAGGGCAGGGTGCAGGATAACGTCCTGTCGGGGCAACTCGAAGGAAAGTGCCACAGAAACATACCGCGGCGCCTAAACGGCGCCCGTAAGGGTGAAATCGTGAGGTAAGAGCTCACGGAGTGCTGCGGTGACGCAGCCTCGGGTAAACCCCACCTGAAGCAAGACCGCTCGACTCTTCGGCGGCTTTGGCCGCCGAACGGATGGCCCGTCCGAACGAGCAACGTCGCATTGAGGCGGGCGGTAACGCGCGCCCCAGAGAGATGGCCGTCACCCACGAAAGTGGGAACAGAATCCGGCTTACAGGCGTGCTCCGCAACGCAACTCAGTGGGGCTTAGGGGCGTTCTAAGCGAAAGAATGCAATCGATGAACCAGCAACAGTTCACTCCCGACATGACGGTCGACCAGGCGTTTCAGCTGCATGCTGGCGCCCGCCGCGTCTTTGCGAAGTTCCATTTGGGCGGATGCTCGAACTGCGCGATCAGCGAGTCGCATACCATCGGCGCAATCAGCGTCGATTACGGCATTCCGCTGCCGATGCTGCTCGAAAGTCTCAACGCGCTCTTCGATCAAAACGCGCTCGCGATCGGTAACCACGTCCGCATCCCCGACGAGATCCGCGATAAGATTCCACAACTGGCCGGCGTGCCGGAGGTGGGAGAGATCGTCGGCGCCGAGGGCGGCGCCTACACGGCGGACTTCGGCGAGGTGCGCCTTCAGGGACTCGCCGAGGACTTTATCGTCGTCCCGGCCGAAGCCGCAGCGACCTAAAGCTCGCGACGGCTACCGAAGCTCTCGTCCATGCGGTGCCAGTAGGCAACGGTGGGCTCGCCTAGTTTCCAACAAAGATAGATTGGTTCGTCATCGACCATAGCGGGGAAGTCAATGAGCCCCAGGTCGATATCTTTGACGATGCACCCATAGGACTCGATTCGATAGATCAGCCGCCCTATTTCGTGTTTCAGCTCACCAAAGCGCGGCGCGGGAAGCGACGAGCGCAGGCTGGCCAATCGGGGCCGGCGCGCGGTCTGCCCGTGGTGGAGCGCCGGATCGGACTCCAGCAGCTTGATGGCCAGGTCGCGGCGGCGCTCGAGGAGCTCCTGGACGAGCGGTTCGAGCTTGCCGATGAGGGCGTTGGCGCGTTCGGGCGAAAAGAGTTTCATATGAGCTCGCTGCGTATCGTGCTGGTGACGGGCGTCTCCGGTGCGGGCTTGAGTCAGGCGATCAAGTCGTTTGAAGATTTGGGCTTTTACTGCATCGAGCACCTTCCTCCCGTGGTGCTCGACTCGACCGTTTCGGCGCTCGAGCGCTCGAGGGTCGAAGATATCGCTATCGCGCTCGACGTTCGCAGCGATGAAGGGCTGGGCGACCCGGGCAGCGCGATCGACTCGGTCCTACGCACCCATAACGCCCGTCTGCTCTTTTTGGATGCCGACGACGACCTTCTGGTGCGGCGCTTCAGCCAGACCCGCCGGCGCCATCCGTTCGCGCAAACCGGCTCGGTGCGCGAGGCCATCGAGGCCGATCGCCGCGTGCTGGCGCCGCTGCGGGAGCGCGCCGACGTCGTGATCGACACCACCAACCTCACCCACGGCACGCTCAAAGAACGAATTGCAACCGCCTTTATGCGCGACCGGCCTGTGCGGCTGGGGGTTACTTTCGTTGCCTTCGGCTTTAAATACGGACTGCCGACCGATCTCGATCTGCTCTTCGACGTCCGCTTTCTGCGCAATCCAAACTACGAAGAAGCCTTGGCCGAACAGACGGGCGACGATCCGGCGGTTGGAGCGTTCATCGAAGGGGATCCGGCGCTCGCGCCGTTTGTAGCCAAGGTCGAGGATCTCTTGGAGTTCTTGCTTCCGCGATTTTTGGCCGAGGGAAAGACACAGCTTACCGTCGGCCTCGGATGCACCGGCGGGCACCATCGTTCGGTCTACGTCGCCCGCCGGCTCAGCAAGCATTTTGCCGGCGAGCCTCGTCTCGACGTGCGTTTCGAGGCGCGCGACCTGGAGCGCGCACTGTAATGCGGCAACGTTTTACCGGCACGCTGAACTGGCTATTGCCGGGAACCGGCGTTAAACGCTGGATCGTGCTGGCGGCACTCGGTCTCGTGCTTCTGCTCGATGCAATCACCCGCTGGTTCATCGCCGAGGGAACGGGCATTCATATCAACGAGATCCTCGATGACATCGTCGACGATTATTTCCCGCCGGTTTATCTCACCGGCATCCTAGCCTTTTTGGGAATCGGGCTTTTAATCGCGAGCGTTTGGATGTGGACGCGCTCGATCGTCCACATGACGCGCGGACGTCCGAAAGGTTTTCGCGACGCACTCACCGGCCGTAAACTTCAGCAAGGCTACAAGATCGTCGCCATCGGCGGCGGGACCGGACTTTCGACGCTGCTGCGCGGGCTCAAACGCCGCACCAGCAACCTAACGGCCGTCGTGACCGTCAGCGACGACGGCGGCTCGTCTGGCCGGCTGCAGAAAGAGCTTGGCGTTTTGCCGCCGGGCGACGTGCGCAACTGCCTGGTCGCGCTAGCCGATGACGAAGCGATGGTGACCGACCTCTTCCGCTATCGCTTCACCGAAGGCGAGGGCCTGAGCGGACACTCCTTCGGCAATCTCTTTTTGGCGGCGATGAGCGGCATCACCGGCAACTTCGACCGGGCCATCAAAGAGTCGAGCCGTGTGCTCAACATTGTCGGGCGCGTTTTGCCGGCAACGCTTGGCGTCGTGCGTCTCTGCGCCGAGCTCAACGACGGCACGATTGTCGAAGGTGAATCGAAAATCTCCGCCGCCCATCGTCCGATCAAGCGCGTCTTCTTCGATCCGCCGGCCGCCGCGCCGCTTGACGAAGTTATTGCGGCCATTCGTGACGCTGACGCGATCGTGCTCGGCCCGGGTTCGCTATTCACCTCGGTGGCGCCGAACTTTTTGGTGAGCCGCATCGCGCGTGAAGTCGCCGACGCGCACGCCGTGAAGGTATACGTCTGCAACGTGATGACGCAGCCGGGGGAGACCGACGACATGACCGCCGCCGATCACGTCGAGGCGCTTCTTGCCAATGCCGGCGAACATGTTTGTGACTACGTCATCGTCAACGACGAGCCGCCGTCGCGTTTGCTCACCGCTTACGCCCAAGAGGGACAGGTTCCGGTCGAACCCGATCTCGAGCGCATTGCGGCACTCGGGGTCGAGCCCGTTCCGGCCGCAGTCATCGGCGAGACCGAGACGGTTCGGCACGATTCCGACAAGTTGGCGACGGTAGTGTTGGGAATAGTGGATCGCACGGTAGCGGATCGAGCGACGCTGGTAAAACCGGCGAGTGCTTATCGGCGATCGACCGCGTACGGCTGACGCCGTACGAACTTAGTGCCCAGTTTGCTGCGCGAGGGTTAGGTCCAGCTCGAACGGCTTTCCCGGTTCGATGTTGGTGCTGGATGAAAGCGTCTGGTATCCGGTCGCCTGCACCGCATAGTCGGCGATGCCGCTAGGGACTTTATCGATCGAGAACTTTCCGGCCGCGTCGGTCGTTGCCGAAAGCACGGTGTCGATGGTGATGGTCGCTCCAGCGACGGGACTGTGCGTCGTCGCGTCAACGATCGTTCCGGTCACTGCTGCGTAGCCCGCGGCGGGCGGCAGCGCATCGTTGTTGCACCCCGGCGTGCCGGCAATCAGCAATGCCGCGACCACGGCAAATCGGCCGAAAAGTGCTTTCATAGGTGAAGTTCTTCGCCGCGCGGAAGCCGCCGCTCCTATGGCCAGCACCGCCCCGCCCTCGCGCACGGCTCGTCTTGCGTACTTCGGAAATGCGCTCGAGGCGATTGGCCGGACGCCGCTCGTAAAGCTCAACAAGGTCGTCGACGGCGCCGCATGTTTGGTGCTGGCAAAAGTCGAGTACGTCAATCCCGGCGGCAGCGTCAAGGACCGGCCGGCAGTGGCGATGCTCGACGAAGCCGAGCGTCAGGGGTTGCTGCGCCCAGGAGGCACGATCGTCGAGCCCACCAGCGGCAACACCGGCACCGGCTTGGCGATGGCGGCGGCGATACGCGGATACCGCTGCATTCTCGTCATGCCCGATAAAATGTCTCGCGAAAAGATCGATCTTCTGCGCGCGTACGGCGCTGACGTCGTCATTACGCCGACCAACGTGCCGCCCGATTCGCCGGAGTCCTATTACGGCGTCGCCAATCGCCTGGCTTCGGAGATTCCCGGAGCGTTCCAACCGAATCAATTTCATAATCACATCAATCCTGAGGCGCACTACCGCACGACCGGCCCGGAGATTTGGGAAGCGACGGGCGGAGCCATCACGCACTTCGTCGCCGGGCTTGGCACCGGCGGAACGATCTCCGGAACGGCGCGTTATCTCAAAGAGAAGAATCCGTCGATCCACGTGGTTGGCGACGACCCCGAAGGCTCGATCTATTCCGGCGATATTCCTCGTTCGTACGCCGTCGAAGGCATCGGGATGAACTATCTGCCCGAAACCGTCGATCTGCGCGTCATCGACGAGATGGTGCGCGTCTCGGATCGCGATTCGTTCCTCATGGCACGGCGCATCGCGCGCGAGGAAGGGCTGCTCGTCGGCGGCTCGTCGGGAACGGCCGCGGTCGCGGCGGTCAAACTCGCCAAGACGCTGCCGGCCGAGGCTGTGGTGGTCGTGATTCTTCCCGACTCCGGACGCGGCTATATGTCGAAAATCTTCAACGACGACTGGATGATCGCCAACGGCTTTCTGGCCGACGCAAAGCGGCGCGCCACGGTCGGCGACGTGCTGCGCAGCAAGACGCCGGTACCTCCGCTCATCACCGTGCAGCAGGACGACACCGTCAAGACGGCGCTCGATCTGCTGCGCCAATACGAAATCTCGCAGCTGCCGGTCATGAATGAGCGCGAACAAGTGGGCAGCGTCAACGACATCGGCGTGATGCGCAGCGTCTTCGACCATGCCGACATCCTGCATCAGCCGGTCAGCGAAGTTATGACGCGGCCTTTCCCGGCGCTCGAGCAGTCGGAAGAGATCGAACGCGCCTACAAGTTGCTGACGCTAGCCAATCCGGCAATCGTCGTTACCGACGACTCCGAGCCGATCGGCGTGCTCACGCGACAAGACATCATCAGCTTCCTTTCGACGAGCTCTGAAGTCGTCCGCAAGTGATATGAAGTTTACTACCCGGGCGATTCATGTTGGACAGGATGCCGATCCGGCGACCGGTGCCACGATCGTTCCGATCTATCAGACTTCGACGTATACGCAGAGCGAAATTGGCAAGCATAAAGGCTTCGATTACAGCCGCACGATCAATCCAACGCGCGTCGCGCTAGAGCAGCAGCTGGCGTCGCTCGAAGGAGCGCGCTATGGCAGCGCCTTCGCCAGCGGCATGGCCGCAACCAGCGCGGTGCTGGGCCTACTCTCGGCCGGGGACCACGTCGTGGTTGGGGACGATCTTTACGGCGGCACGTACCGCCTCTTCTCGCGAGTACTCGAGCGCTACGGCGTGACCTTCACGTACGTTGACGCACGGGATCTCGCGGCAATGCGCGCAGCCGTCACGCCGGCGACGAAGCTCTTCTGGATCGAGACGCCGAGCAATCCGCTGATGAAGATCGTCGACATTGCCGGCGTTGCCGAGCTTTTGCGCGACGGACAGCTACTTGCCGTGGACAACACCTTCGCCACGCCCTACTTTCAACAGCCGCTGGCTCTTGGCGCGCACATCGTCGTGCACTCGACGACGAAATACATCGGCGGCCACAGCGACGTGGTCGGCGGCGTGGTGATCACCGACGATCCGGCCGTGCACGAGCAGATCCGCTTTCTGCAGAACGCCGCCGGCGCCGTTCCCAGTCCGCACGACGCCTGGCTTACGATGCGCGGCGCTAAAACGCTGGCCTTACGTATGCGCGAGCATGCGCACAACGCGCAGCTCGTCGCCGAGTTTCTCGCCGAACGCGACGACGTGGACGCGGTATATTACCCCGGACTCCCATCGCATCCGCAGCACGCTTTGGCCCAGCGTCAGATGAGCGGCTTCGGCGGTATGCTTTCGTTCGTCCCGGCCGGTTCGGTGGAGCGCACCTTCGAATTTGCCAAGCGACTGAAGTATTTCAGCTTGGCGGAAAGTTTGGGGGGCGTGGAATCGTTGATCTGTCATCCGGCGCGAATGACCCACGGGTCGATTCCGATGGCGGACCGCGAAAAGCGCGGCATCAGCGAGCGTCTTTTGCGACTCTCGGTCGGGATCGAAGAGGCTTCCGATCTACTTGAGGATTTACAAAGCGCGCTTGACGCTACGGCTGTGCATCGGGATAACGCACGGCCGTTGCCTGTTTAAGCACCTCTCGCGCCTCCTCGGGCCCGGCGTCGCCGAGACGTGTCGTTTCCGCAAGCACGATTCCGCGCGCGCCGTCGGCCCACACGACCGCGTACTCTTTGCGAGCATCGAATCCGCCGCCGTAAGCAACCTCGACGAACGTGGCGGGCATGCCGTTGAGCAGCGTCATCGGCGTTTTGTTTCGAATTAACACGCCGTCTTGCGACGAATGGGTCTGGCTCTCGAAGACGCCTTCCCACTCGTTGGGCGCGCCGCTATAGGCCTCCATCGACAGCATGATCATGCGCGAGTCTTCCTTCCCCGCCCGCAGTAGCCAAGCGGCGATTGGCTGGAGATCGTTGCTGAGCTGATCGACCGCAATCGGTTGCCGATTCAACAGCACGGCATCGGGCGGTGCGGTGAAGGTCATCGCCGGATCGCTATAAATGTGCGGATCGGGCGTCGGACCGGGTGCGGCGACCGTCTGCGCCTGAGCGACGGGCCCGGAAGCCAGCGCGAGCAGAACGGTCAAAAGTAGAAGGTGTTGTATCTTCATTCGTGATCCAAGACGGCGGCAAGCGCCGGAAGTGAGATGGCGTAGCGGTATCCGACGTTGCGGTGGTCGTCGTCGAATTCCTCGTGGCGCACCTCCAGCCCCAAGTCGCGGATCCGCCGGGCGATAACCCGCGCGCCGATGTCGAGATTGTACTCGTCGCGGCGCCCGCAGTCCAGGTAGCGGAGGCGGAGGCGGCTTAGCTCAGCTTGGCAACCGGCAACACGCTCGGCCGGATCGAATGCCAGCCAGCGGGCAAAGACGTCGT
>CAZMPP010000026.1:0-16226 GCA_964568035.1 uncultured bacterium | reverse complement strand
AAGAGCAGCATGTTCTTAACGGGTTTGGCGACGGTGTTGAGCGTAGCCGTCGACTGGCGCGGGGTCAGCGTGACCTCAAGCACGCCATCTTTGCTGGCGAGCGTTACCGGTTCGGCAAAGGCGGGACGAGCGGCCACGTCCGGGGCTGGGGCCGGCTCCTGCGCCTCGATGCGCGGCGCCGATAAGCCAACGGCAACAAGAATCGCCAGCACGATTGGATATGCGGGGAGCGCTCGGAATTTACCGGGCATGCGAAGTATCCTTTCGGTCAAACGCGTTAGGACGTCGCTTGCAAACATTCTACGAGCGAGATAGCGTGTCATCCTCATACCGCACGCGCCTGCGGACCCGAGGAGGTCCGCCGCGGTCGTCGCGGATAACTGCTATGCTGCGGAGGCGCGATTGAAGAAGTTCGCTCGGACGATGTTTGTCCCGCTCTTAGTCGCTGTCGCTTACGTCGTCGCGGCGAAGCTCGGGTTCACATTAGCGTTCACGACAAAGCAAGTGACCGCGGTATGGCCGCCCACGGGCATTGCGCTCGCCGCGTTGTTGCTCTGGGGATATCGCGTCTGGCCCGGGATTTGGCTTGGGGCTTTTGCAAGTAATCTGCTCACTTCCGAGCCTGTTTGGACCGCGGCGGCGATCGCGACGGGAAATACGCTGGCGCCGGTGTTCGGCAACTTCCTTTTGCGGCAATTCGGCGGTTTCGATAATGCGCTCCGGCGGGTACGCGACGTTCTGCTCCTTGCACTATTCGGGTCAGCGATTGCAATGACGGTGTCGGCCACCAATGGCGTCGCCGAACTCGCGCTTGCTCGAATCATACCGTGGAGCGCTTTCCTATCGGTTTGGTGGGTCTGGTGGGCGGGCGACGCGATGGGCGTACTGTTCGTTACTCCACTGTTGCTCACGTGGGTCCACGCCAAGCACGAGGAATCCTCGGAAGGCGGTGTGCTCGAACTTGCCGCTCTCACCGCGACGCTCCTGGCGTCAAGCGCAGTTTCGTTTCTCAGCAATTTTCCGCTGCGGTTTTCGATCTACCCGTTTATTATTTGGACGGCTCTGCGTTTTCGACAGCGTGAGATGGCTGCGGCAATCGCACTCGTCGGCGGTATTGCGATTTGGGCAACGTCGCATGGCTTGGGTCCCTGGGCTTCGGGTTCTCTCGATTCGCGGCTCGTCCAGTTGGATAGCTGGATGTCGGTTCTGGCGATAACGGGCTTGGTGCTCGGCGCGGTCACCGCCGAAAGGCGGACTGCTCGACTCGATCTTCAAGAATTATTGAGGCAAACGAAGCAATCGGCGGTGATGCTGCAAGCGGCGTTCCTTCCCGAGCATCTCCCGCAGCGCCGTGGCGTCCGCTTCGATGTCCTTTACATTGCGGCGGAGCGCGAGGCGCTCATCGGCGGCGACTGGTACGATGCCATCGATCTACCCGACGGACGGATTGCTTTTTCCATCGGCGATGTGACCGGTCATGGACTGGACGCCGCGGTAACCGCCGCGCGCTTTCGGCGCAGCATTTTCGGCGCGGCCTTCGACTCCCCGGACCCCGCGGCAATCCTGACTAAGGTCGATCGCGAGGTGGGCTCTCGTCAGGAAGCTCCAGCCACGGCGTTGGTGGGCATCTTGAGCCGGGATCTCTCTACACTGAGTTACGCCGGCGCGGGGCATCCCCCGCCGATTGTTGCGGGTCCGCGTATCGCCGCGCGATCGCTTCCAACCGGGGGTTATCCGTTCGGCATCGGCCATCCGGTCGCGTCGGAAACGCACACGATCGAGCTGGAGCCCGGCGCGGTGATTCTTTTCTACACCGATGGGCTCACCGAATTCAAGCGCGACATCGAGCGCACCGAGCGGGCGGTGATGGACGCCGTTAAACAATTGGTTGACGCCCCGCGCGTGGATCGTCCCGCGGTCTTCATCCAACGCATGGTCATGGGCTCTCAAAGACCCACCGACGATACCGTGCTCTTGGTGGCCCAGCTCAGCGCCGCGAGATCACACCGTTAATCCGACCGCGCGAGTGGCCTACAACAAGAAGGCCCAACTCACGGACGCAACGGCCGGCATAGGCATGCCTTGGCACGTGTTCGTGACCGGAGATAATGCGTACATCGATGCCCCGTTCGATTACCATTACAATCAAAAAGGTAAGACGATGCGGGAGACCGGCTCGGTTATTACCGTCACGCTCAAGAAGACGGCGAACGGCTGGCGCATATCGTCCTGGGCGCACACGAAGCACCTCGAAGGCTAGAGCCCGGATTCAGAAAAGGGGCCCGCGAAATCCCGCGGGCCTCTTTATTATGGCCTTTCGTCAGGCAAAGGGTCTTTCGGGGCGCTTAACGCCTGCACTTCGATGAAGACCTCTTTCACCATGGGGAACTTGTCGCGAATGGCTTTTTCGACACCTTGAATTGCCTCGGGCATATCCTTGCCGGCAACGCTGCGCTCGAGACGAAGGTCGAGATTGAGAAGCAGGTTTCCGGGCGACATCTGTGCGGAGAGAATGCGGTGAACCGATGCGACGCGCGTGTCCACCGCCAGCAGCGCCCGGATTCCATTGAGAATTTCTTCGTCACCGCTTTCGCCGACGAGAAGGCTTCGCGTTCTGTTCATGAGGAACAGGGCGGTTACGATAAGTAGAAGCCCAATAAGTAGCGACGCGACCGCGTCTAGGTGCATGGCAGGGAAAAACGTGGCGCAAATCGTTCCGACAACGAGTGCAATCAGAAGACCTATAATCGCGGCCGTATCTTCGAAGAGCACCACGAAGAGGCTTGGATCTTTGCTCCGGCCGGCTGCGGCGAACGGCGACATTTGCGGATGCTCTTTTCGTATGCCGCGATAAGCGACAGCCCACGATATCCCTTCAAAAACGAGCGCGATGCCGAGAACGACGTAGTTTACTAGTACGTTCTGCAGTTGGTGCGGCTCGCCGAACCGGCTGATGCCTTCCCCGATCGCAGCAACCCCTCCGGCTCCGAAGATCACGACGGCGACGACCAGCGACCAAAAATAGATCTCGCGACCATAGCCGAAGGGGTGGCGCTCGTCGGCAGGCTTGGCCGACCGGTACAATCCCACGAGCAGCAGCGCGGAGTTGCCCGCGTCGACGCTGGAATGAATCGCCTCCGCCGTCATTGCCGCGCTTCCCGTCAAAATGCTGGCGACATACTTGGCAGCGGCAATCCCAACGTTTACCAAGACGGCGACAATAACGGTGCGAGGCGACTCGGACACTTCAGAAGGTTTTTACTTGTCGGGGACGTTACCCCCTCGCCCGTCGCTAGTTCGTATCGACCGGCATGTTGGAGGGCTTCTCGCGCAGGAAGTACGACTTCGAATACTCGGCCTCGATCGGCTTAAATCTTCGAACCGGACCTTTGAAATTGAAGACGTCGCCGATGCTTGTCGCGCGACTATCGCTCGTCCCCAAGCTTCCCAAACTAAACGTGTCTTCGACAAACTTTAAAATGCTGCCGAACTCGTACTGCGTGTGCGAGACATAGGCGGCCTTGGCGTAGGGCGAGACCACGATCATTGGGACGCGGAAGCCAAGACCGGTATAGTCCAGCTGTGGAGGTGCCACGTGATCGTAAAACCCTCCCCAGTCATCCCACACCACGACGATGGCGCTCGAGTTCCAATACGAGCTCTGACCGACGGCATTCACGATCTGGGCCACCCACGATGGCCCCGTGTCTTTCTTTATTCCCCAGGCCTGCTGCGCCGGATGGTCGGAGTTTTGGCCGTCGGGAACCACCCACGAAACTGCCGGCAGCGTGCCCGAAGAAATATCGGTAAAAATGGTCGTCTCGGGCCACGTCACGTTCGTTCCCCATTCCGATCCGTTGCGGACCTGTTGGATCGCGTCGAACGGGTTCCAGATATCGCCTCCGTGTGTTTTGATGCTCGGCGTGTAGTACTTCCACGAGACGCTCTTGGCATCCAAAAGATCGCGCATCGTCTGGAATGTGAAGCACGGAAAGGGACCTTCCAAATAGAGATACTCTTGAGTATCCGTCAGGAGCGACGTCTTGATGCCGGGCGCCGCATCGCAGCCCCATGGGCCGTGCGGCGGAAAATCTATCAAACTTGCGTACGAGTTTATCTTGGTGTCGCCACGAATCAGATCCAAGTGGGCCGTAAAGCTCCCGCTCGCCTGAGTCGGAAACATATGGTCGGCAAGTACGTACTGCTTAGCCATCGACCAGTACGGTTTGATCTGCGAAGGCTTTACGTACTGGTAGGCGCAGGTGCACTGGTGTTCGTTGACCCAAACCAGATCGAACCCGTCCATCTTGCCATTGTCATAATCGGTGACGAACGCAGGCCAGCTATTGTTGAGAACCATTTTGTTTTCGAGCTTACGGGCCTTGAGCGGTATCGTCGTTCCGTCATGCAGTTTACCGGTCGTCGTGCCTTCGGCTCCAGGAAACGTCGCAAAGAGATTGTCGAAACTGCGGTTCTCCTGAATAACGATGATGACGTGTGAAATTTGTCCGCTCGACAGGGGGCGTAAGACCGCCGAGTTCGATCTCGCGTCCGGCAACGAATTGCCGGATGGAGAGCTCCCTTGAGTGCAGGCGCTCAGGCCTAGGACGGCACAGGCACTAAAAGCAAAACCAATCCAGCGCATCATCACGATATCCCCTCGTACGGGTGCAATCGTTACGCACTACAGAGTTGGGATGGACGGCCCCTCGAAGAGTGCGAGCGATGGATGAAAATTGAGGCCAAAGGCTCATGGGACTGCCTTGGGATTCGGCCCGTGCCGATTGCCTCGATCTTCGCTGCCTTGGATCGTGAACGCTAAAATGATTAGCGACAGCAAGAACGCGGGAATGGCGAAGATCAGCGCATAGTTCGGAAAGGCGTTGGAGAACCCCATGAGCACGCCCGCCAAAAATGCGCAGAAAACCCACCAGCCACTTCTCCCGGTGTCATGCAGCCTTCTTACGAGAACGGCCAATGAAGGCAGCAGCGCCGCAACGTAATAGACGAGGATTGGCAACTGCGCCGGCGTCAAAACCGGGTTTTGGTGCTCCGTGGGTGCCCGTAACGAAGCCCCTGCCGCAATTACCGCCAGTGCGATCGTGACGATCCCGTTAAATAATACAAAGAACCAATATTCGCTTCGAGTAGCCCGCCCGGAAAAGACGGCGTATTTCCTGAAGGCCCCAGTGTAATATTTCAACTCGTGCCGCGCAGTTTACCCGAACTGAACGCCAAGCATCGAGATCGATCCTCCGTCGATGCCTTCGACCGGATACGCCACTTCCTCGCCCTCTTTGCGCGCCCCCAACGCGTAGAGGAATGGTAAGTAATGGTCGGGCGTAGGAACCGACAGCAGTGCGTCGCGTCCCAATCCCGCATAGTCTACAAGCGACGCATCGTCGCCCGAATCTAAGAGTCTACGCACTTCCGATTCAAACCGCAGCGCCCACGAATACGGTCCGGTCTCGTGGCGTCCCCATGCATATGCCTCGAGGTTGTGTACGAGATTTCCGCTGGCGAGCAGCAAGACGCCCTCATCGCGCAGTGGGCGCAGTCGCTTTCCCAACTCGTAGTGAAAGAGCGGCGGCTGCGTTTCGTCGATGCTGAGTTGGACGACGGGAACGTCGGCCTTCGGAAACATGTGCACCAATATCGACCACGCCCCGTGATCGAGTCCCCAACTCCCATCGCGGCCGACGGCTACCGGTGCCAACGCTGCGGCAACGCGATCGGCAAACGCCGGATCGCCCGGCGCCGGATACTCCACCTCGAAGAGCGCCTGCGGAAAACCGCCGAAGTCGTGGATCGTGCGCGGCCGGGTCATCGCCGTCACCGAGGTTTGCGAAGCGCACCAATGCGCCGAAACGCACAGGACGACGCGCGGCCGGCGTATCGACTCGCCGAGCGACGCCCAGGCGCGCGAATACTCGTTCTCGCGGAGCGCGTTGAGCGGGTTGCCGTGTCCGATAAAGAGTGCCGGCAACGCCTTAGACAAGAGCGCGCCTCGCGTCGAACCCCGCTTGCGCGCGCCTGACCTCGTCGATGTGATCGTGCGCCCATTGCGTCAGGGAACCAAGCGGTCCGCAGAGGGTGCGCCCGAGTAGCGTGAGCTCGTACTCGACGCGCGGCGGCACCTCCGGATAGATCGTGCGCTTCACCAGCCCGTCGCGCTCGAGGTCGCGCAAGGTTTGCGTCAGCATCTTCTGCGAGATTCCCCCGATCATTCGGCGCAACTCGTTGAATCGGCGGCGCTCGGACTGCGCCAGAATGCCGATAATCAGCGCCGTCCATTTATCGGCGATCCGCTCCAGGATCAGCCGCGAGGGACAGTCGCGTTGGTTATAAACCTCGGCGTCCGAGGGGACGTAGGGCAGTTTACTGGTTACCATTAGGTTCCTAGGCTACTTTGGAGTGCGTACTTGATTACCGATAGTTGGTATGTAAAAGTTACTAACACAACGATATCATACCTCTATTCAACAAGCAACCATCAAGGAGCCTAGTCAATCCGCATGACCACCACCGCCCAAGACCAGCAAACGAGCGTTTATTCGCTCGATCGCGCGCACACGACCATCGAATTCGTCGTGCGCCATCTCATGATTACCAAAGTCCGCGGCCGCTTCACCAACTTCGACGGCCGCATTGAGGTCGCGCCGGGCAGCGATCTTCCGCGGGCTATTGCGGCGCGAATCGAAGCCGCTTCAATAGATACACGCGAGGAGCAACGCGACGTGCACCTTCGCTCGGCCGATTTCTTCGATGTAGAGAAACATCCCGAGTTAACGTTCGAGAGCACCCGCATCGAAGGAGCGCCGGACCAGTTCACGATCCACGGGAACCTCACCATCCGCGGTGTTACGCGCGAGGTCGCGCTGGCGGCAACGTTCGAAGGGCGCACCAAGGACCCGTGGGGCGGCACGCGCGTCGGTTATGCCGCGCACACCACGGTCAATCGTAAAGACTTCGGTCTGGCCTGGAACGCGGCGCTCGAAACCGGCGGCGTCGTCGTCGGCGACGAGGTTCGCATCGAGCTCAACGTCGAGGCGATCCTTCAACCGGCGTGAGCCAGGATCCACGCGGCTAAATATTCACGATATCCGGGTAGGAGCCGTTCTCCTACTTGGATATCGTGATTGGCCGATTCGAAGACGTGAAAAGTTACGTCGGGATTCTGGTTGGCCCGCATGGCCGTTTGAAAAATCGTCATTGAGGCCACCACGTCGACGTTCTCATCGCGGCCTCCGTACACGAAGAGAATCGGAGCCGAGAGCGACTCATAGAGTGTCGGAGCTACGCTCCAGGTCTGGGAGGAGCGGTAGAAATCGTAGGTTTGTGGATTTCGGCGGTTCTCGGTGTCGAGCTGCGCCGGAGTCGGGAGCCGGCCTGACTCTGGGACTTCGCGGCGGTAGTTCACTTTCGCCAGCCTGGAATACCACGGCGCAGCCACGGCCGCCGTCACCATCGCTTGCGCGTGGCGATATCCGCCGCCCGTTCGATAGTATGCCGCCAGCGTATCGTGAAGCCTTAAGGCGGCGGCGCATTCGCTAGCGTTCATGCCGGACGCGAGGTACTGATTTTTCAAATAATATCGGACCTGCTCGAAAGGTGGTCCGCCGCTCGGGCTGACCAAGATGGCGAAGGCGCCCCGACACGAACGAATCGCGCGCGGCACGATCCAGCCGCCTTGGCTTATGCCGTAATAGCCGACACGATCGCGATCGACGCCGGGTAACGACTTTGCAAACTCGCAGGCCGCTGCGACGTCCGCGCCCTGAACGTTGAAGTCGTCGGTCTGAGTGCCGGTCGAACCCGCAACGCCGCGCTTATTGAACGAAAAAGAAGCGATTCCCGATCTTGCTAGCGTGTGCGCAATGAGCCGCCAATAGACCGATGCGTTGGCGTCGTCGTAGTCGGAACCTTGAACGAGCACCACCAACGGAAATTTGGTCGCTCCCCGCGGCACGAAAAGACGCCCGGCGAGCGTCACCCCGACGCTCGCAAAGCGATAGTCGTGAGTTTCGAACGCCGGCGTAGGTGCCGGACTCGGCGCCGCCGCAACGCTCGCGGCCAGCCACACCATAATCAATACTGGATGCACCTTTAAGGTGTTTGAGAACTGCTCCGCTGAACGCCTCTCTACTCAATACAACCGTTGTGACAAGATTATGCCACGGGGTATCGCGACGCCGGTTGTCCAATGGGATTATCGGTATGCGTGTGTTTCCGCGACTGTTTACCACTTCCGTCGCCATTTTTTTGCTGGCCGGATGTCAGCCGGCATCCTTGCACCAACCGGCGATGTTGCCTAATGGCGGCACCTTGGAAGCCGCTGCGCAAAGCTGCGGAGCCGGTTCAAACGAGACGCTGGACGCAGTTGAAGCCTGCATCAAACGCGACTCGCTTTGGCAACACCTCGCGCATTTTCAAAAGATTGCCGACGAGAACCCGGGGCCCAAAGGGCACGGGAATCGGGATACCGGCACGCCCGGCTACGCCGCCTCTGTCGCGTACGTTGCGAAGGTCATGCGGGACGCCGGTTACGACGTCACGATCCAGGAGTACAATTATAAGAAGTCCGAAGTGATCGATACGCCGTCGTTCGGCAGTGCGACGCATGCCTACGCGCTCGATCGCGATTGGCTCGTCGCTCGCCAATCCGGCGGCGGCACCGTGACCGCCGTTATCAGCCCGCCGCATGGTGCGAGATCCGGTTGTTCGGCCGGCGATTTCGCCGGCTTCGGTCGCGGCGAGGTCGCGCTCCTCGAAGAGAGCGCCGCCTGCGATTTCGACGAACAAGTACACAATGCACGTGCCGCCGGCGCCGGGGCGGTCGTGCTGTATGCATCGACGTCGGAGCAACCCACCCACGAAGCGCGGCTGATGGCCCTCGCCGACATTCCGGTGATCGGCGTGACGACGCGCGCCCTCGGCGACGAGTTGCTCCAGCGGTATCGCTCCGGAGCGCCCACCGTGCACGTCGACGTTCGCGTTAAGCGGAGCAGCGACGTCGACTACAACGTGATTGCGGACTCGCGGTACGGGAATCCGCAGCGCGTCGTCGTGGTCGACGCGCACCTCGATGCCATCTACGGGGCCGGCATGCTCGACAACGCCTCGGGTTCGACGACGATTCTCGAAACCGCCCTCGATATGGCGAAGACCCATACTCGTAACCGGCTGCGCTACATTTGGTTCGGCGGCGAGGAGATCGGGTTGCTCGGATCGCGCTACTACACCAAACAGCTGTCGCACGCCGAACTGCACCGCATCGCCTTCGACGTAGACGTGGACGTCACGGCTACGCCGAACTTCGACATTTTGGTCGCCAATCCGAAGTTCGCAAAGAAAGCAAAGCGTTTTCCACCCAACGTCATCCCGCAGTCGAGAATAGGAAACCGGTATTTCGCCGGTTTCTTCAAAAAAGGCGGCGTGGTGTCGCGCAACGCGCGGTTCGGAAACGACGGAACCGACTCGTTCTCGTTCGCGCTGGCAGGCGTTCCGAATACCGGCATTCTTACCGGACAGGACTGCTGCAAGCAGCCTTGGGAGACGAAGCTTTGGGGTGGCTACCGAGGAAATTACGAAGGCAAGATACCGAGCTTTAACGGCGGCTGCGTCGACCACCCGCATCGCTGGTGCGATAATCTCGACAACAACGACCCGTTCGTTCTCGAACTGACGACCAAGGCGGTCGCCTACGTAGTTTTCGAGCTGGCCAACCGGCGATTTCCGTAACGACCCTCCTTTCGCCACTGTGCCGGCGGCACGCCGACGATCTTCTTGAAGGCCCGGCTAAAGGCAACTTCCGACTCGTAACCGGACGCGTCGGCCACGGCGGCGACGGTTTCGGAGCCGTCCCGTAGCCGATTGGCAGCCAGATGCATACGCCAATGAAGCAGATACTGCATCGGCGATTCTCCCATCAGTTGCGTAAAGCGTTCGGCAAGGCGCGAGCGCGAAACGCCGACCTCCCCTGCGAGCAGATTCAGGCTCCATTCGCGCGCCGGAGCGCCGTGCAGTGCGGTGAGCGCTGCGCCGACCACCGGGTCGCGCAAACCCGAGAGCCAGTTCGTCTCTTCCGCCGGCAGCGTCTCCAAATAGCGGCGTACAACTTGCACGAACATTAGCTCGCTCAGACGCCCGAGCACGGTCTCGCCACCGATCCGATCGTGCTTTGCCTCCTCTCGTGCTAGCGCAAAGGCTGCCGCCAGCGCGCCGCCGTCACGATCGCCGACGTGAATCACCGACGGCAGCGCATCGAGCAGCGGGTTGAATGGCAGCCGGTCGCACCCGAGATAACCGCAGACCAAGTGCGCGCTCGACTCTCCGGAGGCTGCCCCCATGCGCAGATGAAACGGCAACGGCCGGTCGCGAGGCGCACGAAAGCGGTCGATGTCGGGCACCGTTTTCATACCGGGTTCGCTGGCGACGACGTGAGCGTCGCCGTGGGGAAAGACCACGATGTCGCCGGCCGCGAGTTGAATAGGCGCCCCGCCGTTCGGCCACACCCAGCACTTCCCAAAGGTCAGCAGGTGATAGGGAATTAGGTGTCCGGAACCCGGCATAACCGCATCCACGATCGTCTCGCCGGGCGGCGTTTCGGCGGCCCATGGATCCGCAGCATCGATCTCAAAGAAGGCGGCACCGGTTAGTCGTACCGCCCGCAGCATGCTGGAGAGCGGATCCACTAGCGCCGAAGGCCCCCTCGGACGATCAGCATGGTACTCGGGACGGCCGGTCATTTACCAGCCGGGCCGCCCGGCGTAAACTAAGCACATTCACCTTCCGTCTCCTCGTCACGATAGGAGTTTTTTCGTGCCACTTTACATGGACGTCCACGATCACGTCGAGGGTTTGACCGCCGACGGCGTGGCCCACGCACACGAAGCCGACCTCAAGGTTCAAGAGAAGCACGGCGTCGAGTACTTGCGCTACTGGTTTGACGAGGGAACGGGCAAGGTCTTCTGCCTCGTCAAGGCGCCGTCGAAAGAAGCCGCTAACGCCGTGCATCGTGAAGCGCACGGCCTGGTCGCCGACAGCCTCATCGAGGTGCAGGAAGGCACGTAACGGCAACGCAGCCGGCGGCGGCAGCGCTACGGAAAGTCCTTGAACGACTGTTTAACCCGGTACTCGCTCTCCGGATAGCGCGAACGCAGATTGGCCCATTGGGTCAGCAGCTCGTCACTGTCGGGATCGCGGCGATACCGGGTCACGCCGAGATAATACTGCGCCTCGGGGGCGGCATACGTCGTCGAGAAGCGTTTGAGCAGGTCGACGTATACGGCTTCGGCTTGCTCGAAGCGTTTGAGCCGCAGGTACGCCAACGCGAAGCCGCAGAGCGTCCGCGCGATAAACTCAGACGGCGGTAGAAATCCGTCCCAACGGTAGAGTTCGTATCCGTCGTGATTGAGAATGCGAACGTCCGGCGTCCAGATGTGATGAAGGCCGTGCAAGAAGACGTTGTTCTCTTTCTTGGAGTTGTCGAACTGAACGGGAACGCTATGGGCGAGGATCGTCTCGGCGACATCGGTTTGAGGATACGTCACGGTATCCAGCGCTTGGCATCCCCCTCAACCAGGGTTAAAGACGTCTAGAAAGACGAATTTCCGCTCTTTCCTGGCGCGTTCGAGCGCCGCTTTATAATCGGACTCCCACGGAATGCCTGACATCAGAGCCTCCTGTCTTGCGTCACAGTCGCGGTAGTTCTACTTAACGATCCCTTTCGCTGCGAACGATCGAGGCGAGGGCGACGCCAAGCGAGCCCAATCCGAGCGCCGTATCGCGAATCGGTGAAACCAGATCCTTTTTCTGCTCCAGGGCCGCAATCGTTCCCTCGACACGACGGCGTTCCGACTCGATTCGCACTCGCCGATCGGCCGGCGTCACGCTTACTCGGGCCGGACGCAGCATCACCGCCAGGGTCGAGCTCATCGGTTCGGTGGCTCGTGCCAGCGGGCGGCGCGCCAATGCGGCAATAACGAACGCCAGAGCTAACCCGGCGGCCCCGACGATCAGCGCGGCGAGCCAGAGCGGCATCACGTAAGCGAGTGCGACAATCGCACACGCCGCGAGACTCACGGTCGCGACCAGCGCGAGCGCCGCCGAAATCGCAAAGCCGAGCATAGCTTCGAACGCGAGCGTCGTGCGGTCGCGGATTTCGACCTTGGCGAGCTCTGCCTCTTCGCCGATCAACGCCGACAGCTCGCGATAAAGACGCTGCAATAAGGCGCGAGAACTCTGTGCCCGCAGTTCGTATGGCCGTGCGGCCGTTTCTTGAAAAGTCATGATTTTTGAAATTTCCCCGCAAACCCCGCGCACAAACGAGTCCGAGGGGTAAAAGCAAGGAATGCCTGATAGTAAGCGCTCGCCTCGCCCTAAGGCAGCCCAAAGCGGCGAGACGGTGCAGCTCACGGCAAACGAAGAGCATGAAGTTCGCAAACGAACCGGTCTGCGCGCCGCCGTCGTCTTCGAATCGGTACGCCGCGAGGGCGCCCGCGAGCTAAGCCGCCCGCCGCTCTCGTTGGCTTTCTCCGGGCTTGCCGCAGGATTATCGATGGGCTTCTCGCTGGTCGTGACGGGGCTATTGCGCGCCTATCTGCCCGACGCGCCTTGGCGTCCGCTCGTCGAAAACTTCGGCTACACGGTAGGATTCGTCATCGTCGTCCTCGGCCGCCAACAGCTCTTCACCGAAAACACCGTCACCGCGATACTGCCATTGCTCGACGATCCCGACAAGGGGAAGACGCTGGTTAAAGTCGCCAAACTTTGGGGCATCGTTCTTGCCGCAAACCTCATTGGTGCGGTGATTTTTGCCTTCGTGGCGGCGCACGCGCCGATCTTCCCCGAGCATGTTCGGGCGGCTTTCGGACAGTTAGCGCTCGAAACGGTCGCGCCGGGCTTTTGGGGAGTTCTAGTCCGCGGCATCTTTGCCGGCTGGTTGATCGCACTCATGGTTTGGCTGCTTCCCGTCGCCGATACGCAGAAGCTCTGGGTGATCGTCATTATCACCTACGTCGTCGGCGTTGGTTCGTTCACTCACGTCGTTGCCGGGTCGGTCGAGTCGCTCTACGGCGTTGCCGTCGGCACCGTCGCCCCCATAATCTATCTCACGGGCTTTCTCGTTCCGGTTCTTATCGGCAACACGATCGGCGGCATTCTTTTGGTCTCGCTGCTGAACTACGGTCAGGTTGCGCCGGAGTAAACGGCGGCGATGCCCGCCTGACCCAGGCTGATCCCGCCGTCGTTGGCGGGAACCTTTTGGTTGATCCAGAGCCGGTCGCCGAATCGCTGAGCGAGCAGCTCCACCAGCAGAGCGTTCTGAAAGACGCCGCCCGACGCGACGATCTGTTTGGGTTCCAGCATTTCGACGGCGCTCGCGACCGCATCGGCGAGCGCGCAATGAAAGGCGCGCGCAATCTCGCGCACGTCGCGGCCGCGCCGGCGATCGGCAACAACGGCGGCCAGCAGAGGACGAAAGTCGAGGCGCGCATCGGCGATGGGAAACGGATAGCCGTCTTCGCCCGCGGCCGACCAGGCAAGATGCTCGATCCACATCGCCGCCTGCCCTTCAAACGTAATCGGACGCGTAAAGCCCAGCAGTGCCGCCACCGTATCGAAGAGCCGGCCAACCGATGTGGTACTAAACGTCCGGATGCCGCTCTCGGCCAACCGTTTTGACTTGGTATAACGCTCCGGGAAATCGAAGGGCGCCGCGGTCAGATCGGGCAGGTCGTCGAGATCGCTCAAATAGCCGGCCGCGGCCTGCACCGGATGGCGCGCAGCGGCATCGCCACCGGGCAGCTTCGCTTCGCGCAGCCAAACGGTCCGCGTTAGACCCTCGCGCAGGCTGCCGGTGAAGATTTCTCCGCCCCAGATCGTGCCATCGTCGCCGTACCCGGTTCCGTCGAAAGCGATTCCGACTACTTGCGTACCGAATGCCTCGCGTTCGACCAGCACGCTGGCGACGTGAGCGCGATGGTGCTGTACCGCGCGATGTTCGCCTGGGAGCGTGAGAGCGTATTGCGTCGATGCATATTCGGGGTGCGCATCATGGACGACGAGAAGCTCGCCCATCGGCACGTCGTACATCGTGCAGAGATCGGCGATCGTCTCTTTGAAGGCCGCAAACGATCCGTAGTGATCCAGGTCGCCGATGTGCTGGCTCGTGAAGGCCTGCCCGTCGACGACCAGCGTTACGGCATTCTTCAAATCGGCGCCGGCGCAGAGCGTCGGACGGTTCGTTGGCAGCCGGGCGATCGCTGCCGGCGCGCCGCCACGCGCGTGACGCAGCACGACCGGACCGTACGGACCGACCGCGGCCACCGAGTCGTCGACGCGGCGCGCGATCTCCCGCTCGCCGGCCAAAAACGCATCGGCGATTCCGAAGAGCCGCTCGAACGCATCGGCATCGGCGTATGCGATCGGTTCGCTGGAGCGGTTAGCGCTCGTCATCACCAGAACGCCGGGCGCGCCCTGCCGGAACAATACATGATGCAGCGGCGTGTACGGCAGCATCATGCCGTAATCGCGATTCTCCGGCGCAATGCCGGCCAACTCAACCTTTGCCGGCACCAGCACGATCGGCCGCTGCACGGACTGCAAGAGCCGTTCGTGTTCTGGCGAGAGGTCCACCAAAGCTGCGGCCGTCTCTACATCGCGCGCCATCAGCGCGAAGGGGCGCTCTTTTCGGTACTTCCTTTCGCGCAGGCGCGCGACCGTAACGGGCTGCTTCGCGTCGCAAGCCAAATGATAACCGCCCAGACCTTTGATCGCTACGATCGCCCCCTCGCGCAACAGCGCCGCCGCGCAAGAAATCGCCGTGCCGCCGAGCTCCGTGGCGCCGTCGACCGTCAAATAATACGACGGCCCGCAATCGGGACAAGCAACGGGCTGCGCGTGAAAGCGGCGGTCGAGCGGATCGCGATATTCGGCGGCGCAGAGATCGCACATCGGCCAGTCGCGCATGGTCGTCTGAGGGCGATCGTAGGGCAGGCCTAAAATTATGCTGTAGCGTGGCCCGCAGTTCGTGCAGTTGGTGTAGGCATATCCGAAGCGCCGGTCGTTCGGATCGCCCATTTCACGCAGACAATCGGCGCAGACCGGCAAATCGGGCGAGATTCGCACCGTCGGGCGGCTCGTCCGCTCGCTCTCGCGAATAGTGAAATCATCGAATCCCGATACCGGCGTCGGAACGATGTCGAGCGAGGCGATGCGCGAAGCCGCCGGTGCTTGCGATTCGATCTCGCCGAGAAAGCCGGGCAGCGCCGCCGACGCGCCCTCGACGTGAATCTCAACGCCGCTCTCGGCATTGAGCACCCAGCCGTGCAGGCCGTGTGCGCGCGCGAGGCGGTAGACGAATGGGCGGAAGCCGACGCCCTGCACGATGCCGGTGATGCGTACGTGCCGGGCCTCGATCACGCGCGCTGCGCGGCCACGTAACAGCCCTGGCCGTTCCAGCCGACCTGTATCACCTGCCCGTCTTCGACCAGCACCGGCACGCTGACGGCACCGCTGACGAGCGCAAAAAGACGCCGCCGTGCCTCGGCATCGCCTTCGACGTCGTACTCGACGAACGACCTGCCGTCCCACTGCAGTTCGGAGCGAAGTTCGGCGGTATAAGGACAGGAACGCGTCCCGTAAAGTTCAAGCGGCATTGCGGCCGACTAGGTCCAGCGCCTCGCGCATCACGTGATAGATGGTTCCCTGCACTTCTTGAATCCGCGGGATGTAATCGCTGTGAACGACGATCGGAATGTCCGCGAGGCCGCGCCGGACGATCTCGCCGCCATCGTACCCGAGCAACGCGATGGTGAGCATCTCGCGTTTGCGCGCCTCCTCGAGCGCGGCGACGACATTTTTCGATCCGCCGCTGGTGGACAGGGCTATAGCCACGTCGTGCGGACGCGCCTGCGCGACGAGCTGACGGAGAAAGATAACATCGGTGCCGACGTCGTTGGCGATGGCGGTAAGGATCGCCGGTTCGAGCGCCAGCGAAAGGGCCGGAATCGGACGAACGTCACCTTCGGGAATCACGCAATCCAGCGCCCAGTCCGTGGCATCGGTTGCCGAGCCGCCGTTTCCGAAGAGGATGAGCTTGCCTCCCGATTGCAGCTCGCCGGCAATCGCCCTAACGGCCTTGGCGATCGCGTAGGCCTGGCTCGCGACGACCTCGCCGCGCAAGCTACGCGCGTCGTGTGCCTTCATGAGGATCGAGGCGCCCA
>CAZMPP010000025.1:0-16271 GCA_964568035.1 uncultured bacterium | reverse complement strand
AGGTCTGCGTACCGCCGCCGCCGCCTTTGCCCATCAAGCCCACACAATACCAGTCTTGGCCGCTCCCACCGGTGAGGCCGCCGCCGGGGCCGCCAAACGAACTAATGCCGCCGGCATAACCGCTGCCGCCACCGCCGCCCGCCACGACCACGCGGTTTGCCAGCGCAGTACCGCCCTGGCGTGCGTCACTCGCACCGCCTCCGCCGTTGCCGCCGCCAAAGTCGTTGGAATCTTCGGGGGGCGCACCGGCGCCGCCACCGTTGAACCCACCATAGCCCTGGTTCGAATACGTGCCGTTGCCACCCGCGCCGCCGACGTAGATCGCAAGCGACTCGCCCGGCGTGGTTGGGATAGTGGCCCCGACCTCACCGCCATATCCGCCAGGATTGTTGGAGAATGGCCCTCCGCCTTGTGCTCCAGCGACGATGACATACATGGTCGTCGCGCAGACCGGGACCGTAAATTTTTGCGAGCCCCCCGTGTAAGAGAGGAGTTTGAAGCCTTTGGTGCCCTGCGGCGTGAACTGCGCGCTCGTGAAAACGTACTTTCCTGCATTCGCGTCGATCGTCGCCTCACCGCCCGGAATCGAGTTGCCGTTCCACGCGAGGGTTGCGACGTCGGAGGAGCTCAGCAGCGTGTCGGGCGGCGGATTATCTGAGCCGCTCGTCGCAATGGCCGTTGCCCCGCTGGTGTCGCTGTCGCTCAGCGTGATCTCCGTCGCGTAGGTGCCGCCGATGGTGTAGCCGTCGGCATCCAAAGCGGTCACCGTGAATGGCGTGGGCCCGAACGCAACGCCGGCGCACTGGTTAGGAAGCGGACCGATGGACAGACTCCCCTCTACGCCCTCAAGCTTGGGCGAGATGCCGGTCGACTTCCCCTTCTTGATGGAAAACGCAACGCTGGACGCGGTCGACAACAGATGAGCGTTGTCGGGAATCTTGCCGTCCACTGGTGCCAGATCGTAGAGGTTCACATCCGTTTTATATTTACCGGGATCTAAAGGCAGCGCGATTTTGCAGACGAGCGGGGTGCCCTTGCAATTCTGATTGTTGGAGGTGAGATCGAACGCTTTCGTCCCGCTCGATTTCCCGCTCCAGATCAGCGTAATGCCTTTGGAACCCGGCGAGACATAGCCTCGCGCCCCAACCGTGCCGCGCAAATCCTTGTGCGAGGGTGCAGGGATGGTGATTTTAAGCGTGAGCCGGCTCTTGCCGGCATCGGGCTCCGCTGGGAAACCAGCTGCCGTCGAGTCGTCCGGTCCGGCGGACGCTGCGGCGTACGTGCCGAGCGTGGATGGGACACTGCGGGTCCCGCCGCCGGCGCACCCGGCGAGGAGCACCATAAAACCGATCGCCGCAAGCCTTATAAGGCTTTGCACCTCCAGCCTGCTCATTTTCGCCACCAGTTCTGCTTATGCAGCCGTTAGGTTGTCCCAAATCGGCGTTCCGCCCACGGTAGCGAATCCCTGCGCGGGAAGGACGTTCGGGTGGAGCGTGATTCGCGGTCTCGATTCCCGTTGGCACTCTCGGATAGTTCGACTGATTCTTCGTTCTCCAGATTCGAAGACCATAAATGAAAAAAGCGGTATGCAACGCGCAACAAACCGTACACAAACCGCCCGGCAGGGGCCGGGACGGCGTGGAACTCCGAGCGACCCGAGGATTGACGAAATGCCAAGGGACGCTACGGATTCTTCCTCCACGCTCCCGCAAGCACCGGTACTTCACTCGGACTAATCCGGACTAAACGCCTGTTCCGGCTAGCCCTTAATAGACCCCATTGGGGCTGTCTACGACCCCGTAGACCTGTGTGATGCCATCCGATGCGCCGAGCACTTTGATGTTTGCTCCCGTCCGATAGTTGATAACTGTGACGGTCTCATTTCCCACGTCAGCTACGTAGACCAACTTGTTCCTCTTGTTTATGGATGCGCCAGACGGAGTCGAAAAGCCTGAGCCAATCGTTCGCGTTATGGCTGTATACGGAGGATCGAGAACGAAAATCGAGCCGCCGCCGCTGCTGGTGCAGATGAGATTATTGTTTGAGTCCAGGGTAATGCTATTGACACTGAAGTTATTCAAAAGTGTCCCATTACAGCCGCTGAGACCACCGCTATACTCGAAGATGCTGCCGCTGCCGCCGCCTTCGGAGTAGGCCACAAACACATCGCCGCTTGCGTCTACTGCCACGCCCAAGGGAGAAGCACCCGATGGGGCGGCGCACGATACGCTTGCGATATTGCTGCCTTGGAAATATTGATTGACCGCTAAACCATTGGCATCGGCTTCGTAGACGTTGCCGCGGCGGTCGACCGTGACGGCGTATGGTGCCGTCATATTTGCGTTGTAGGTAAAAATCGGCGAGGTCCCTCCGGGTGCATATTCGGTAATGCTCCCAGGGTACGCGTTTGCTACGTAAAGATTGCCTCGTTGGTCTATAGAGATACCAATCGGAATCGAGATCCCGTTGGTAATCCCGATCAGCTCGCGGTAGTAGGTGTTCGTGAAAATCTTTACGGAATTACCGCTAAAGGTCGTGATGTAGAGCGCTCTTAAGTACGGATCTCTGTCAGGCTTGACGTGCGGCATCGCAGCGCCTCGATGTATCCATTGCAACAGCCCAAAGCTGTTCGGATTGGGAACTGTGCTTTCCGTCGCGGGGGCGACGCCGGTTCCGCCGCTGGCGCACGCCGCGAGGAATGCGGCGCCCAGGCATGTTGCCACAATAAAATGCAGGCCTCTCATTAAACGACCTCCTTCATGGGATACAAGTAATCCAAAACACGAAAGGTAAGCCTTTGCTGCTCGGGTAGTTACTTTAGCGATAGGTCGCTTCTCCGCTTACCATCGGCTCGTAAGCCTCTCGCCTCACAGCTGTGCTGTCATCGCCGATCGCGGCCCCTCGTCACGCTGCGCAGTTGCTCCGGGGGCAAGTCCCGCGGGTGATTTTGTGCTGCCCTGTCCGTAGACGTCAGCCGCTTCGACCGCCGTCGCAGCCCGGCGCACGGCGCGAGGGCCTCGTTTTTGCGAAAGCTTTCTCCGGTAGCAAAGAAGGAACGGCGGCTCATCTACGTCGCCGATAATGGCGAAATCCTGATCTTCCGCGAGAGACCTCACAATCCGGCAGCCGTTGGTTGTATCACCACGCCCGTTAACAGCACCCACGGCTTATTTGTGGATCGCTACGGCGCCCTGTACGTGACCAATGGAGACAACACGGTTACGGTCTATCCACGAGGCTCCTTAACGCCTTCGGCCACTTACTCAACGGGCTCGGCCGGGCCGGCGTATCCGATTGTTGACCATAAAGGCGACCTGTTCGTCAGTACCTGGTGCAAAGGAACCGTAATGGAGTTCCGGCCGGGTCAAACGACGCCATATCAAACGCTGCAGACCCCCGGCTACGAGGCCGACGGCGTGGCTTTGGATGGCGCCGGTAATTTGTACGTCGCATATCGCACGACGCTTTATGCTGGCAGCATCGAAAAGTTCGCCGCAGGATCCGCGCAGGGCAAGATACTGGGTATGCAGATCATCCAGCCGCAAGGCTTAGTAGTTACGAACGATGGCACCATTCTTTTAGTACAGACCGGACCGGCAGACGGCATCTATGTTTTCCCACCGGGTAGCCAGACGCCGTCGCTCAACTTCAGGGTCAGTGAGACGCCGGTGCAGCTGGCAGTCTCCGAACCGGAACACAAAGTCTTCGCGTCCACGTCAAGATCATTTTTCGATTGAGACAAGACGGTCATCGGCGTAGGCAGCGCTTTGAGATCCAGGGCATGGCGCTCGGTAACGGTCAAAACTTTTGAGGTGATGTTTAATAAGACGTGCTATGGTACGCAAGACGAGCTTGATTGCGATCGCGCGCCGAGTGTGATGCCGCAATCGCAGACCCTCCATCCACCGGCCGGAAACGATGCGTAGGGTTAATTTATTGCGACCGCGCGGTGTCGAGCGCGGTCTGTGACGAGCCTTGCTTTCGCTTGATCGAACGCTGGGCCGCAGCGAGCCGGCGCAATACTGCCTAGGCGCGACGGAGAAGCGGGTGCCCCCGTCGAAGCGTTCGCCTCCCGCTTAACTTGTTCGGAGGTGATCAGTGAGTCAACGTTTTTGCCAGGCGCTTTGTGTCGGCGCGGCGACCGCAGTTCTGGCCGGATGCGGCGGATCACAACAGCCGATCAGCGCTCTAACCCCCGGTGGTTTTTCTAGCCAGTCACATCGTGCCGGCGCGTTGCTAACGCGCGGAAAACATGGAACCGGCCCAAGCGGACTCATCTCCCACGTCATCGTCATCATTCAAGAGAATCGCACCTTCGAAAACTTCTTTGCCGGCTATCCCGGCGCGAACGCACCAACACAAGGCTGCGGTGCGCCGCAAAAAGGCGAGAAACCGACCGCGGTTAAGGGGCTGACGACAACCATTGGCTGTCCGAAAGGCGACCAGGTCATCCCGCTGCATGAGGTCACCTTCGAACACGAGCCGAATTTGCCACACGTTTATGAAGCGGGGATTACCGATTGGAATAACGGCAACATGGACGGCTTCACGCATTGGGGCCGTGGCGCGCACTTGCACAATTCCGCCTATGCCTACATAAAGCGCTCGGAAGTCGCGCCGTATTGGACGATGGCGCAACAATACGTCTTGGCCGACGCTATGTTTCCAACCGAATTCGGCCCTAGTTGGACGGGCCACATGACGTTGGTTGCCGGTACAGACAGCCTCAGTTCGGATACTGCACTCGCCGATTACGCTGCCGGCGGCCACAGTAACTGCAAGGCTGTGCCTGGCACGCAAACGACGACGGTGGATTCACAGCGAGTGGTTACGCACGGCGACGGGCCTTACCCATGCCTCGACCAGTTCAACACAATGGCGCAAGTACTCGACGGCGCATCGGTTTCATGGAAGTACTACGCCAACGCAAGGCTCAGGTCGTCAATTTGGTCTCCGTTTGCCGCGATCAAATATGTCTACGAAGGCGCCGATTGGGACAAAAACGTCGTCGTACCGCAGACGCGCGTCCTGGTCGACATTGCGCATGGCAAGCTTCCATCGGTCAGTTGGGTTACGCCGAGTCACCGCGATTCCGACCATCCCGGATCGAATGACGAGTTTGGCCCTTCATGGGTGAGCTCCATCGTCAATGCCGTCGGCCAAAGTGCTTACTGGAACTCGACGGCCATCGTCGTGGTCTGGGACGACTGGGGCGGGTTTTACGATAACGCGGCGCCACCACAACTCGATTTCCGTGGGTTGGGCATTAGAGTACCTTGCTTAATCATCTCGCCCTACGCAAAACAAGGCGTCGTCGTTCACACGCAATACGAGTACGGCAGCATTCTCAAGTTTATCCGCGAGGCGTTCGCGTTGCCGCCGATCGGGCCGCCCTCGGCCGGCTACACGGACGAGCGCTCCAATAGCATTTCCGACAGCTTCGACTTTACCAAGGCGCCCCGTCGTTTCCAACCGATTCACTCGAAATATCCGATGAGAGAGTTCTTGAACGAACCACCGTCTAGCGAACCGGTCGACGAGCAATAAGGCAATCCTTTAGAGTCCGTCGATCGAGATGATTTCGTCGCGCTGCAGAGCGTCTTGCAGCGTGAGTGCGAGGTTGCCGCCCGCCCGGCCGAGCCGCGAGGCAGTGCCGCGTGATTACTTGATCGAATTAAGTGCGTCTGTGGCTCGTTTGTACTTCGGATCGATTGCGAGGGCGCGCTGGTATTGCATTTTGGCCTCCGCAGCTTTGCCCGCGGCCTGGTAGGCTCGACCGAGTCCGAAATGAGCTCGCGCCGAGTTAGGGTGATCGGCAACGTTTTGCTCCAGCAAGAGTACCGCCGTCTCGGAATGGCCCATCTTCAAACACTGGTATCCGACAAAATCCACAGCATCGCCGACAGCAGCCGAATGAATCTCGACCAGCTGCGTAAAGTCCCGATAGGTGGCCAGGACGGAGCGCGCCTCGTCCCGCTCGTCGTAGATACGTTGGATCATTTGCTGGAGTGGGGTTCGATCCCAAATAGGTGGCGAAAAAATTGACAGTGGGAGCGACGGATTTATTTCAACGTGCGTCACGGAACTCTCGGTAAGCGTCGCATCCGTTTCCTCGTCGATCTCTTGGAAACGGTGAGCTCGCATGACGCCCCCTTCTGGGCGATAATCTGATAGCGCGTCTATCGTCGTGTAGCGCTTGCCGAAAGCGTGCATGGGTACCACGCGTTTCTCGGCGTCGATCATCCACGTAGTGGGATTTACATACAGATCCTCGGTGAATCCGTCGGCAAGGACAGTTCGGACCGTATATTCCTTGGTGCCACGTACGGTCTCCGGCGCTTCAAGCGTCAGTCGAATATTGCGCCGAGCGTGATCGACCAGTGGGTCGTCGAAGGCGGCGGTGTGGCGCGTCGCGTCGGCAGCCGCGCCCACGGTTCGCACTACGATACCGGGATCGGGGTAATACTCCCAGGCCGATCCGTCGTAGCCCTCGTGAATTTCACCGAGCGGGTCGGTGCGTGGATCTCCGATCACCCGGTAGAAGGGCCGCTCTTGCGCGGTGAAGGTATCAATCTTGAAGTCGCCTTCACGGTACCAGCCGCGCTCGACGACGCTGGCGATAGAGGCAATCGCCGCCTTACCGCCCAGTGCGGTAATGTGATGGTTGATGATGTCGTCGAGCGGCGGCACCTGTGGACTCGACACACCGAGCAGAAGTGCAGGAAACGCAATCCACGACAATCGCATAAAGGCCGCTTTCAGGCCCTCGATATGCGGCCCTTTTCTAAATACAGTGCGGGATGTGACCAAATACTGCCATGCAACGCCCGACGCTGGAAAGTTGGAGTCGCTAGGAACTTACGGGACGTCATTCGGGCCGTCGACCGCTGCCATCGGGATATCAATGCCACCGTGCCCCGGGCCAAGCCGGCGGAGTTTTTTGCCGCTGACATAGTCGAGCACGTAGAGATACTGCCAATAGTTCGTTTCAGCTGTAACAAAGACGTGCTTGTTCGCCTTGTCGATGGAAACGAAGACCGGCAAACCAAAATGTAAGAGCCGTCGGTTGATCTTCGAGTACGGCGGCTTTATGATATCGACGGTCCGGTTGACCCCGTCGCAGATGATAAGGTTATCGTTATTATCGAAAGCCATACCGTTGGCGTGATAGACGTGAGCATCCAACACCACGGGCGCGCAACTCCTCAGACCACCCTTGAACTCCGCAATGTGGCCGCCTTGGCCCGAAAGATTGTAGTCGACGAATACGTTGCCGGCGCTATCGAGCGCGACGCCATATAGACCCGCTACCGTACAGCTATGCAATACCGCGTCGCTTTGCTGCGCATATTCATTAACGACGTCCGGGCCGCCGTAAACGGGAACGTCGGTCTCAAAAACGTTTCCTCGTCGATCGACGGTCACGGCAAGTGGTTTCGTCATTCCAGCCGAGTAGGTAAACGAAGGTTCCGAGCTACCCGGGGAATACTCCGTGATATTTCCGCCCTCTCTGTTGGCCACATATAAATTACCGCCCGTATCGAGGGTAACGCCGAACGGGCCGTTTATGCCGGCCGTGATCGCTCCGTCCGGAACGTAGCGGTCGTTCTTCAACAGCGTGATCTGGCCGCGTTCGTCATCTGAAACGTAGAGGTCATTTAGTCCGGCGTATTTGTTCGGGCGCGCTTGCGCCGCCGGCAAAGGGTTTGCGGGCGAAGGATTTGATGCCGAATTCGAGCACCCGGCGAGGAGCGCGGAGAGGGCGATGCTCGCATACGCCTTCCGTAACGACGTTTCCATAACGAACATTTCGGCGGTACGGTACGTTCTCTTGCGCGTACCCATGATATGCGCCAGGGGCTTTTGATTAGCGTAGCCAAAGGCTCGCGCTCCCAATGACAACGCTTTACCAAAAGAAGGGCCAATGATGGAACTCCACCCCTATTTATTTTTTACCGGAAACTGCGAAGAAGCCTTAAACTTTTATAAGGGGATCTTCGGTGGCGAGATCGCGGGAATTATGCGATGGAGCGAAATGCCGAAAGATGCGGACGGTCCCCCGGTAACCCCCGAGACAGCCAACCGGGTGATGCACGCGCGATTTGAATCGCCCTCGGTCTCTTTCATGGCCGCCGACGCCAGCCCGGGCAAGACCTATGGCGAAGGTCCGATTTCGCTGTCACTCGGCACGACCGATCCGGCCGAAGCCCAGCGCGTTTTTGATAGCCTCTCTGCCGGCGGTAAGGTCGAAATGCCGCTTGCCGACATGTTTTGGGGCGCGAAGTTCGGGATGTTCACCGACAAGTTTGGAATCGACTGGATGATTAACTGCCAGCTCGAACAGCAATAAGAGCCGTTTTAGAGTTTCTTCAAAACCAGGAGGTGAGCGTCAGGATCGCTCGGCGCGTCGCAGGGGAGCGTATAGCTCCCCTGGCTGCCGTGTTCGGCGCCACGCAAACTTCTCTTAGCCCGTCCCCGAGGGCCCCTAGTCGCTATTCGATTAAGTGAACGTCACCAAATTCGTGATAGGCGTAGCCGTGTGCGGCAGCCTCCGCGTACGCATCTTGCAAAAGCTCGGCGCTCATGAAGGCGCGTAACATTGAAACGTGCGTCGCGTTGGCATCGTGGAATCCTGAGAGCAGTGCGTCAACGGCGCTAAGCTGAAAGTCTTCTCCTATGAAGAGGTCGGTCCAGCCGGCGGCCGCGACGGCACCGTCCGGAGTTGCGGCGGTTTCCAGCGCGCGCACGACGGTCGTTCCCACGGCGACGACCCGCCGTCCGGCGCGGCGTGCGGCGCTAACGCGATCGGCAGTCTCGGGTGAAACGATGAAGCGCTCGATTCCCGGGCGTTCGGGAGCTTCGAAGCTGGCTACGCCGCAATGCAGCGTGATGCTCGCCATCTCAACGCCTCGCGCGCGCAACCGCTCGACGACCTCTCTAGTAAACGGACGCGCCGCGGACGGCATCTCTGACGATCCAATACTGCGCGCGAAGAACGTCTGGTACTCGCGCAAGGGATAGCGGCGCTCGAGGTACGCGTATGTTATGGGTTCGCCGAAACGTGCTAGGTAAGCGTACATCGGTGCGCATAATTGAAACGAAGCGTACCAAAGCCGCGGATGCTCGGGATCAGCCGGTGTAAGGATCGTCACCGAAGCAGCGCCGGGCAGGGTTAGTGTCTCGCCGGCAGCCACGGGGGCGCGCGGCTCGACCATCCACAGGTGCTCGTCGATCATCGTGCTTACGTGCAGACGAACATCGCCACCGCTTTCGCGGCGTGCGAACAGTGCAGCGGGCAGCGTCGCCGAGTCGTTCACCACCAAAAGATCGCCGGCACGCAGAAGCTCGGGCAGATCGTAAAAATGTGCGTGCGCGTGCAAACCCGTGTGGCGATCGGTGACAAGCATGCGCACGCCATCGCGGGCGATGCCGCGGTACTCGGGCGGCGCGGCCGCCTCGACGAGGCCGCGGGGTAATGCCGCAGCGATCACACCGCCACCAAATCCGATGCACGCACCCGCTCGAAGCTGCCCTTCATTTCGGCAATCGCGCGAAGCAACGCTCGAGCGGATTCCGCCGGATCGCGCAGCTCCGAAGGATCGGCATCGGGGATGGCGTCGCGATGCATCGCCGTGTTCATGTCTCCCGGATCGAAAACCAGGACGCGCGTTGAGCTCCCTTCGAGCTCCGCGGCAAGCACGCGTGAAACGTGTTCGAGCGCTGCTTTGGCCGCCCCATAGCCGCCCCATCCAGGATAGGCTTCAACACCCGCGTCCGACGTGATATTTACGATTGTGGCGACGTCGGCCGGCGCCATCAACTTCAACGCATGTTGGGCGAGGTGAATCGGTGCGAAGACATTGACGGCGAAAAGCGAGTCGAACGTCGGCCGGTCGAGATCGGCAACGGCCGGAAGCGGCACTTTGCCCAGCGTCGACGCATTATTAACGAGCAAGTCGAGCCGGCCGGCGCGCCGCGCGGCCGCAATCAGTTGGTGCGCGTGGTCCGAGTCGGAGACATCGCCGGCAATAGCGACCACGGTTCCGGCATCGGCGAGCTCTTTGCGCGCGCGTTCGAGTTCGACGGCATCGCGGCCGTCGATGATTACCAGCAGCCCTTCGGCCAGTAACTCCCGGGCAAGCTGCTTGCCTAAACCGCGCGATCCGCCGGTGACGATCGCGACGTGACCTTCTTGAAACCATTCCATTACGTCACCGAGTCTACAACCTCAACTATACTTGAGGTCAAGACCAACCATGGAATTTCTTACCGTCGGCGAGGTGGCCGAGCGCAGCGGGCTTTCCGTTTCGACGCTGCACTTCTGGGAATCGAAGGGTCTGATTCGCAGCCTGCGCAGCGAGGGCAATCAGCGTCGCTTTGCCCGGCCCGAGCTGCGGCGCATTGCGGTAATCAAAATCGGGCAACGCGCCGGGGTTCCGCTCGCCGAGATCCGCGAGTTGCTCGATACGCTGCCTGCCGACCGTGCGGTTTCGGTGAGGAACTGGGCGGCGCTTTCGCGTCGCTGGAAGCAGAGCCTCGACGAGCGGATCGCACGGCTCACCGCATTGCGCGATCAGCTCGGCCAGTGCATCGGCTGCGGTTGCCTCTCGCTCGACAAGTGCTGGCTGCGCAATCCAAACGACGAGCTGGCGGCGCAAGGGCCGGGGCCCCGGCTTCTGAACTTCGACGAGTAGTTGTTTGCGCTAAAGCGCCCAGCTAGACGATGTCGTCTGGCTCTGCGTGATGCTCGTCCCATTGGTCGCCGCGATTTTCGTCAGCGGTAGTCTCGCCGTACTTTTCTTGCTCGCGCCGAACGGCTTCCGCGGGAGAGATCGGAAGATCTTTGCGTGGTGCAACATCGGGTGAAATGACGTCGTCGTCATCACCCCGGTAGGGGAGTCCGTCTCGTTCAATCATAGCTCACTATACCCTCAGGGCACTCGCTTTCGGGAGCGGCAAGTCCGCCCCTCGCCTCCTCGCTTAAGGGTCCGAGGCGTGGCAGGGAGGCGCGGCGCAGCTAAGGAAGGCCACCACCTGCTTACTTCGTCTTCGCCACGGGAGAGTCAAACCGCATGAAATCCTTGGGCCGCCTACTTGCCGCCACGCTGGTCGGACTAGCAGCGGCAACCGCAACAATCGGATCGGCACAGGCAGCCGCGCCAATCCTCATCAAGAGTTGCACCATCGCAAAGCCGAAGCCGCTGAGCCATGTCGCGGGCGGCACGACGGTTTCCTACGTCAATCTAGGCAACAAGACCGCCGCGAGCGTCACCTTCCTGGTCGGTTATCGTAATGCTCAGCAGAACTACCTGCGCCGCGTCAGCGACATCGGCAGTTTCGCGCCAGGGGCGACGATCACGCACACGCTCCAGTTGTATAACGACGTAACCTATGCCGGTGCGCAGACCAGCTCGTGCGTTCCGATCGAAGTTAAGTGGGCAGGCGGTACCGTCTGGATGGCACCGTCGTCTCATTAGCAGTCTAGCGGGGAGAAACACGAGGGCCGGTTGTGGGACCGGCCCTCGTTCTTTTATATAGGACGAGGCGGCAGGGCGTCGAAGCGCCCCCACGTGCGTGTCGGCTTTCGGACGCTCTTCTCGTTGGTGCTTTGTGCGGCTGCCGCAGGCGCCGCGCTGGCGCACGTCGCGATTGACTACGTCGGCGACTTCCTGTTGCCTCAGGACACCTACGACCACCTCGCGCATGGTTCGCGCGACCTAATCAGCGGCATCGCCCTCGTCGTCGCCGCCGTCTTGGCGGCGCGGGGCCTACGCATTTGCTGCGAGATCGGGGCCGCCAACCGCAGCCGAGTTCTGTCCACGGCGCGCAAACCGTTCGAGCTAGCCGGCTTCTTGCTCGGCGCCGTCGTCATCAGTACGGTACTCGTTCCCGCGATGGAATTTTTCGACGCCCGGCTCGACGGCGTTGCGTTGGAGCAAGTCGGCGACGCCTTTGGCGGATCGCTGCTGCTGGGTCTCGTAACGACCGCGGCGTGCGCCGCGCTCGTCGCAGTGTCCGTCTACGCCGTCGTCGGATGGTTGATTTCCCACCGCGACACCATCGCTAACGTTATCGAAGCGCTCTGCCGGCGAACGGTCGGCGAGCGGCCACGCCGGCACGACCTCGTGCGCCAGCTGTCAACGCCGCGGCGCCGCCGCACCGCACTCGCGCTCTGCCTAACTAGACGCGGACCTCCTGAGACGATCTTCGCTTAGTTCTTTCTAGCAACTAGCCCGTCTCCAGGAGTTAACCATGGGATTCCTTCGTGCAAGCGCGCGCGCGTGCGTGCATATTTCGCTCGCCGCAGCATTTTTTGCCACCACGCTCGCCGCCGCGCCGGCGCAAACGCAGACGATCAATGTAACCGGAACCGTTACCGCCGCCGACGGCTCTCCCATCGCCGGAGCGACGATATCGCTCGAGGCGCGCGATCGGGAGCATAAGGTGACCAGTGACCGTTCCGGTGTCTTCACCTTCAGCGGAATCGCCGCCGGAACGTATACGCTCTATGCCGTTGCTCCCGGCTATCAACGCATTTCGGAGCGCACCGTAACGGTCGATTCGGCGAATCCCACGATCTCGGTCGTCTTGTCGGCGGCAACGACCAACTCGCTCACCGTTATCGGCACGGTTCGTTCCTCTGCGAGCGAAACGGTTTCGACGTCCTCGGCGCCGACCGTTACGTTGAACGCACAGGATGCGGCGGCGGCGGCGGTGACCAGCGTCGGGCCGATGATCTGGAGTCAGCTCTCGACCACGCCGGTCTTACCGCTCGGCGGCGGCAGCAACGCCACGCAAACCTTCTCGGTGCGCGGTCCCGATCCGACGGAAACGCTGGTCGACATTGACGGGCACTACGTCAACAACGGTAACACCGGTGACTTCGATCTCTCGCTGATCGATCCGGCCGCGTTGCAGGACGTGCAGATCGTTTACGGCATCTCGCCGTCGTCCTTGATTGGACCGAACACGATTGGCGGCGGCATCAACATCGTTACGCTGCAGCCGACAATGACGCCCCACGCGCTCGTGCGCATGTTCGGCGGCTCCTACGGGACCTACGGTGGAACGGTTCAGGCCACCGGCACCGCCGACGGGCTCGGCTATGCCTTTTCGTTTCATGGAACCAGTTCGGATGGCTCGGTCAACCAGAACGTTCTCGCACCGTCCGTCAACCCGCCCTCCGACGACCTGACGACGCAGAGCGTGGGCAGCGCGGCATTTGGAAACTCAATCTTGACGAAGCTACGGTACCAGTTGGGAGGCCCCAACGGCTACGGTTACCTGCAGTTCAACTTTCGCAACCAAAACATCAGCAAGGACGAATCCGCGCTGCTGACCACCTACACGCCGCCGGGCTTTTCCGGAAGCGGCGGCGACGATGCGCGTTCGCGCGGCCTCTCACCGCAAGACGATGATGACGAGCCGACGAGTCCGTATCAAAGCTTTGCCGGCACCTTCCTCCAAGCCCATAACGCCAACTACGGATTCGACGCGCAAGTACCGCTCGGGAACCAACTGGAAGACGGCGCACCCGCGACGGTCGCGCTCTTCAGCCATATGACCACGCTCTCGGCCCAGTCCGTCGTCGGTCCGGGCGAAACGACGCTGCCCTATCTCTACAATCAGCGCGACCTGCTCGGCGACGATTGGCTGGAGATCGACCACCACTTCTCCAACGGCACGCTCTCGTTCAAATACGACCTCGGAACGGAGTCGCTCGACACCAACTTCGTGCAGGGGCAAGTGACGGCCGAGGCCCGCGGCGGCGTCGGCCTGCCGTTCGCGCAAGTCGTGCCGAATGCCGAGGAGCCGCCGGTGCAGACCCTCGGTCTTTCGCAAGTTCAACGTTACGCCGTCCTGCGCTATAACGGCGAGCCGTCGAGCGAGCTGCATTTTTCCCTTGCGGGCTACTACAGCAACGACAGCAGTTTCGGTACGAGCTTCGATCCGCGCGCGGGCATCGTCTGGACTCCGACCGGTAACACGGCGGTGCGCGCGTCGGTCGGAACGACGTTTCAAACCCCGCAGCTCTCGGAACTCGTCGTTCCGCCGCCCGAGGATCGCGTGCCGATCGGCGGGGTCATTTTCATCGGCAATCCAGACTTGCAGCCGGACCACGCCACGGACTACGATATCGGCGCCGAACAGATCGTCGGCTCTCGGAAGCATCCATTCAAAGTCTCGGGTGATTTCTATCAAACCAACCTTCGCTCGCCGGCGAACCAGCTCGAGGTCGATCCGGAACCGCACTGCCAGACCAAACGCAACCCTACGCCGTGCCCGCTTAGCTATCCGGTCAACGCCGGTAACGCCGTTTATCGCGGCGTCGAACTGAGCGGCGACTATTTGCTCTCGTCCTTCGCGCATCTGCGCGCGGGATGGAGCGTGGACAGCTCGTATCTCACGTCGGTTCCCGATAACATCCAAGACGGCACGCTGGTCGTCGGCGAGCAGACGCTTGGGCAACCGTTGCATAAAGCGTATTTCGCCTACGAGCAATCGCCGCCGGCCGGTCTGGCCTATGGGGCGCGCCTCAACTGGGAAGGCTTTTATAACGAGCTTAATCGCTCCCCGTACGCCACGCTCGACGCCCACGTCTCGTATCGTTATAACGGATACGAGTTTGGTCTCTATGGTACGAACCTGACTAACGTTTACGCCAATCCGTTTACCATTGTCGGCGGGGGCGTTCCCTATGGAACGCTACCCGGCGAGCCGATGATTACGCCTAACGCCTACGTACTGCAAGGTGCGGCGGTGACGTTCGTCCTGACGCGAGCGATCTAAGGCGGGCGAACCTCGATCGTGCGAATCGGGAGGCGAACGGCGGCGTATCACGTGGCGACCGACGTTGTCGGCGACTACGCGTTTCCTCACGATACCTACGACAATCTCGCCAACTCCTCGCCCGAGCAGTTCGGTCTACCGTTCCGCTCGATCTACTTCAGCTGTCAAGTACTGCTCGGGAATCATTGAGGACAGCGGCTCCGATGCCGGCGGTTACTGGTGCCTAGGGCCGCCGGCGTCGTCCGCGTTTACCAGCCTTCATTAAAAGAGCAGGGTCTGGAAATCGGCGACGTGCTCGAAGCCGATACGCCGGTAGAGGGCAATGGCGGCCGCGTTGAAATCGTTGACATAAAGGGAGAGCGTCGGCGAGATTTCCAGCAGGCGATCGCAGATAGAGGCCAGAGAAACGGTCGCTAAGCCGCGGCCGCGCATCGCCGGCGGCGTCCAGATCCCTTGCAGCTGAAGTGTGTGCTCGGACCACGGGCCGATGTTGCAGAAGAAGCACGGCTCGCCGTTCTCCGTGCCGATCCACCACAGGTTTCGCTCGATCATTTGCCGCACGCCCGCCGAAAAATCCGGTGACGACGCGCGTGGATCGTAACCCAGTTCGTGACGGATCATTTCCGCCGAGGCGCCGGCCACGTCGCGCAGGTCGCCGGCGCGCGCGTTGCGCACGACGACACCGTCCTTCTGCCTCACCAGGCGGTCACGGTCGACCACCATCACGAGCTGGCGCTCGCGTACGAGCCGCGGCGGCTCGTGCCACTCACGAACGAGGTCCCAATAGGCTGCGACGGTTTCGCGCGGACCGACGATCATCCGTTCGCCGCGCCGGCGCTGCGCGTATTGCGAAAACGGCTCCAGTGCTCGAGGTTCGGCCGCAAGCGTGATTTGGCGGCCGAAGTACGCGACGCCCAGGACTGCGTCGCCGTCGCGGGCGACGACGACGTTGCGGCGCGTCGCCGAGAGCGATCCATGCAGGATGAGATGCGATAAGAACACGTTGCAGATCGGCGCACGCGATAGATAGCTCAGCGCCGCTCCGCCATTAGACTGCGATATTGGGTCGACGCGCACGCCGGTCTCGAGGCTCACCGCAACTATCTTCCCAGAGCACCGCCGAGGCCCTTGCCGCGCAGGCGTCGTAAGCAGCAAGCCATGGATTCCTTGGACGTGCTGCGCGTGCGCATAGCGGCGTTTCCCGGATACGACGGTGAAAACAACCGGCGCCTCGCCGATGAATTCGTTCGGTCCTATCTAGGGGAAGCATTAGTCAATGTCGCGGGCGGGAATGGCGAGTTTACGGCCGACGTGCAATCGCGCATCGACGAGTTGCTCTTACGAGTCGGCTTTGCCGATCCCAAGTCGTTCGCAGCGCACGGCGTCCTGACGGCGGACAGATCGGCCGACGGCGGCGAGGTTGCAGTTCAAGATGCCGCAACGGTCGAAATCGCCGATCGGGTGCGTTCGATCGATCCGGC
>CAZMPP010000024.1:8688-16360 GCA_964568035.1 uncultured bacterium | reverse complement strand
TGCTCAAAAGCGTCACGCGCCTGCCTAGGCTCGGCAATCCGACGCCGCGGCTCGTTCATACGCCTTCGGGCATGCTCAACGCGATCGGGTTGCAGAATCCCGGCATCGACTGGTATCTCGAGCGCGAGCTACCCAAATACGCCGGCCGGCCCTGCAAGCTGATCGGCAGCGTCGCCGGTTTTTCGATCGACGACTATGCCTACGTCTGCGAACGGCTGGCGGCACGCGACGAGATCGCCGCCGTCGAGCTCAACGTTTCGTGTCCCAACGTCGCCAGCGAGGGCGAGACTTTCGGGTGCGACGCCGGGCTGACCGCGCGCGTCGTGCGCGCCGCGCGAAGCACGACCGACAAAACGCTCATCGTGAAGCTCTCACCGAACGTCACCTCAATTGCCGAAGTCGCCGGTGAGGCCGAAGCGGCGGGTGCCGACGCACTGGCGGTAATCAACACCGTTCGTGGAATGGCCATCGACGTAGAAAACTGGCAGCCGCGCCTCGGCAACATCACCGGCGGTCTCTCCGGGCCCGCGATTCGCCCCATTGCGGTGCTCGCGGTTTACGAAGTGGCACGCAAAGTAAAGATTCCGATCATCGGCCAAGGCGGCATCGAGAACCTCACCGATGCGCTCGAGTTCTTCCTCGCCGGAGCGATGGCGATTTCGATCGGTACGGCAAACTTTACCGATCCCCGAATTCCCGAGCGAATCGTCTCTGAGCTGGAGCAATACCTCGCGCAGCGCAACCTTTCGGCGATCGACGAGATTGTCGGTCGCGCCAACGTAGCACTAGCTACGCCCGATCAATACGAAGGAGATGAAGGTTAACGCATGGCCCAGCTGATCGTCGCCCTCGACGTCCCCAGCGCCGAGGAGGCGGAACGGCTCGTCGACCAGCTCTACGAGCTCGACGTGCTCGTCAAGGTCGGCCTCGAGGCGCTGTGCGCCTACCCCGAACGCATTCTGTCGTATTGCGAGGAGCGCGACGTGCGGACGTTCGTGGACGCCAAGTTGCACGATATTCCGCGGACGGTGGCGGCAGCGATCGCGCACCTCGTCCGCCCGAACGTGCATCTGATCAACGTTCACGCGCTGGGCGGCCTCGAGATGATGCGCGCGGCGGTAGATGCGGCGCAAGAGCGCGCTAGCGAGTTGGGTATCACCGCGCCCCACATCTTTGCCGTGACGTTGCTAACCAGCATCGCTCCCGAAGATCTCAACGAGCTGGGATTAAGCGGCGGCCCCGGCGAGTACGCGATTCGGTTGGCGGCGCTCGCCCGCGACGCAGGCTGCGCCGGGGTCGTTTGCAGCGCGCACGAAGTCCGCGACCTCAAGCGTTTCTTCGGCGACGATTTCCTGACGCTGACGCCCGGGATTCGACCGGCCGGCAGCGCGCACGGCGATCAAAAGCGTGTCACCACTCCTGCGCAAGCGGTCGCCGAGGGTGCCGATTACTTGGTGGTCGGGCGTCCGATTGTCGAAGCCGAGGACCCCGTCGCCGCAGCGCGCGCCATACTCGACGAGATGTCCGTACGGGCGTGAACGACGGCGAGCTGAATCTGCCATCGGCGCTGGCGAAGCGAGGAGCCCTGCTCGAAGGACATTTTCGGCTCAGCTCGGGCCGGCACAGCGACCGCTTCGTGCAAAAGTTCCGGATTCTCGAAGATCCGGTTCTGCTCGAGCCGGTCGCGCGTGCAATCGCCGATCGTTTTCGCGCGTCGTCTCCGACGATCGTGGTCGGTGCCGCCGTCGGTGGAATTCTGCTCGCGTACGAAGTAGCGCGGCAGTTGGGAACCAAAGCGATTTTCGTCGAGAAAGAGAACGGCGTTCCAGCCCTGCGCCGCGGCTTCGCCTTGTCTCCGAACGATCGCGCGTTAATTGTGGAAGACGTGGTTACGACCGGCCTCTCGGTGCGCGAAGTCATCGGGGTCGTGCGCGACGGCGGTGCCGAGATCGTCGGAATCGGCGTCATCATTCTGCGCGGGAAGGGCGACTTTGGGCTGACCACGCACGCGCTGCTCGACCTGCCGCTGGAATCCTACGACGAACGCGAGTGCCCCCAGTGCCGTGACGGCGAGCCGGTGACCGACCCGGGGTCCCGGCGTGTTTGATGGCGACCGTTCGTCCAAGCGGTAGCGGAGACGAGGGGGCCGCCGACCGCGCGTTCATCCTCGAACTCGGCCGGCGCTGCGTCATGTCGAGCGTCGCCTCAACTCGACGCGCTCCCGAGGCAATGGTGCGCATCGCCTTCGAGCGGCTCTGCGAGATCGTCGAAACGCAGTCGCACGTTGCGCTCATCGCGCGGCGCAAGGGTAAGCGCGCCGGTTTTTTGCTCCTCCTCGACGAGCTTCCCGATGAGGTTACGACGCTGCCTCAAGGCTTTGTGGCATATATGGCCGTCGATCCGCAGCATCGTGGTTCGGGGATAGGCTCGGCACTGCTGGCCGCGGCCGAGGATGAGGCAAGAAGGCGCGGTCTGCCGTATATGGCGTTAATGGTCACCGAAGAGAACGAGGCCGCGCGCCGGCTCTACCGTCGGAGTGGCTATCGCACGGAGCGGCGGCTGCTGTGCAAACCACTTTAGGCAGTGAGCTTTGGCGGCGAATCGGCTGGATCGCCGCAACCATCGTTATCGCCGCGGGCCTGCTCTGGTTTGCCGTTCACATCCCGAAAACCATATCGATTTTCATCATCGCCGCGTTTATTGCGTTCGGCGTTCAGCCGGTCGCCCGGCGCTTGGAGCGTCGCATGCCCAAGCCGCTGGCAGTGGGAATTGTTTTTTTTGGCCTGCTGCTGGCGGTTACCATTCTTATCGTCATCGTCGTTCCGTTGACGATCAACCAGGTGCAACTTCTGGCGACCAACATTCCCGGCTACGCGACGACCGCGCAGACCTGGGTGATCGAAGCCGAAACGTCGCTGGAGCGGTACTTCCCGACGCTCAAACTCCCCGAGAGCGGCCTCAACGTCGGAAAGATCGGATCGACCCAGATGACGGCGTTTATCAGTGGAGCGATCTCCTCGCTGGGTGCCATTGCGGTCAATACTGCGACGGGCTTCTTCATGATATTCTCGGCGATTGTTCTCTCGATATTCTTTCTGCTCAACGACACGCAGATCTCCGACTGGTTCGCTTCGCTCTTCCCGCCGCGGCGCCAGCAGACGGCGCGCCAGCTCGCCGCCGAGGTCACCGAAGTCTTCGGCAGCTACATTTCCGGCCAGGTGATCGTGAGCGCGATCACCGGCACGGCCATCGCGATCAGCTCGGCGATTATCGGCTTCAAGTTTTCGCTGATCATCGGGATTATCTCGGCCGTGGCCTACGCGATACCGGTGATCGGCATGCTGATCGCCCAGGTTATTGCCGTACCGATGAGCGCGCCGCAGGGTGTTTGGATGATCGTTTGGGTCCAGGTCATCATGTTCGCCATGGCGCGCATCAGCGACAACGTGCTCGTTCCCAAGATCATGGGTCAATCGGCCGGCGTGTCGCCCATCGGTTCGATGTTTGCCGTCTTTGCCGGCGGGGAACTCTTCGGCATCCCGGGACTGATCTTGGGGATTCCGGCCGCGGCGCTCATCAAGATCCTGTGGCGTTATTTCGTGGCGCCGTGGATCACCGCTCAGCTCGAGAAGTCGTAGCCGTTCCGCTGGGTCGGGCGGCCGCGGCGATCGGATCTTCGTACACGACGGCACCGCAGCGACGTGCGGCGCCGAGCCGTTGCGTATTGAGTTCCGGCGGCAGATCGTTCTGCGCCACCGCGGTTAAGAGCACGCCGTAGCGCTGCGCGACCGTGCAGGGCGCGGCGTCAGGTAAATCCATCGTCTGCGTCGCCGGCGAGAGAACGTTGACCACACCCAAACGCAACCCCCAACCACCAATGCGCGGCGGATGCTCCATCGCGATCCAGCGATAAAGGCCTGGCTGCGTTGGCCCAACGCGCAACGCGTCGGTGTAATAGTCGACGGGGTGGCGCCCGGCGAGATGCGTCGCCGCGACGACGGCGAGGCCGAACGCCGCTGCCGGTACCCAGGCGGCGTGACGGTTACGAACCGCAGCCGCAATCGCAACGGCAGCAGCGGCGACGGGTAACGCGGCGTGCGTAGAACCGTCGTTCCAAAAGATGCCGAGAACGTAGACAATTCCGTAAATCGCAGCGCCCCAGAGCAAGGCGATCGAGATGTAACTAAAGCGCGCGGCTACCGGCGCGAGCGCCAGTGCTCCGGCCGCAACGGCCGGCGCGGCGAAGCGCAGAGAGGCGCCCGTCGCGAGCTGCGCCACCGACGTGTCGTAACCGAAAGGAAGGGCGAAAAAGAGCAGCGCCGCAGCGCACGCGCTCCATCCCAGCTCGCGCTGCTTCGGCAGAAGCGCCGGTGCGATGAGCGCCGCCGTCAATGCGATCAGCGCGAAAGGCGAGATCGTCGCGCCGACGTGCAAGAGCAGCAACAACGCCGCCGCGCCGTGGGCAACGATCGTTGACCCCGCAATATTGCCGTACGTAGTGCTCGCCGGTGCGAGGATTGCCGAACTCCAGAGCAGGGCGTCTCGTGCAATCCAGAGCCCGAGCACCGCCGCTACGGCGAGCCAGACTTCGCGCGGCGCGCGCCGTGCTACCAGCGCGATGCCGGCAAAGATCCAACCTTGCGGTTTGATCAGTGCGGTCACCGCCAGCGTGCGGATTGCGGCGGCGCGGTCGCCGGTCGTATTCAGCGCGGCGAAGCTCTCGAGAAAGAACGCGGCGAGCCAGGCGTCGTTTTGCAGCGTTCCGCCCTGAATGGCCAACGGATAGGTGGCAACGGTGGCGGCGGCGAGCGCGTCGGCGAGCAGCGGCGGCGCGGCAAAAGTTTCGCGCGCGAAAGCGGCGATGCGGAAACCGAGAAGCGCCAGCGCGACGAAGCCGCACCACGGCAGCGCGAAGGGGCTCGCAACGTCGTAGAGGCCCGCGGCAAAGAGCTCCGATCCCGGTGGATACCACCAGTAGTGCGTAGCGGTCGTCCACAGCGAGTGTGATTGCACCCACGACGCCGCGTTGGGAAGGTGGTATGAGAGCGAATCTCCGTCGAGCAGCGGTCGCATTAGTTGCGGCCATGCTACGGCCGCGAGCGCGCCAAGCGTAACGTACGGAACGGTGTCGCCGGCAGCGTAAGGCGGCGGGGCTTCGCGCCGCTCGCGGCGCCGCACGGCGACTGCGATGCAGATTGCCAGAGCGATCCAGCACGTTGCCGGATAGAGCCCATGCACGAGCGCGAGAACGAATGGAATTCCGACGCCCAGAATCACCGCGTCGCGCCATCGATCGGCGAAGCCGTATCGCTCGCCCGAGCGTAGTGCCGGGGCCGCGGCATAGAGGCCGAGCAGCCAGAGCGCGGCCGCTAAGCCCGGCAACTACATCGAATCCGGCGCACTCACGCCCGCGAGGGAGAGCGCGCGCGAGAGAACGCTCTTGGCGGCCAACGAGAGCGCCAGACGCGCCAGTCGAATCTCGCGTTCGTCGGCCAAGATCTTGCACTCGGTGTAGAACTGGTGGAAGTCGGCAGCGACGTCGCGCGCGTACCGTGCAAGACGATGCGCCGCAAGATGCTGGGCTACGCCGGCGACAACGGCTGGAAACTCGGCCAGACGGCGCGCCAGCACCAACTCCGAGCGATGTACCAGGGGAGCGAGGGAGGCCGTTTGCGCGTCGCGCACGTCCTCGGGCAGCGCCCGCCGCAGCACGGACGCGATGCGGGCGTGCCCGTACTGCACGTAATAAACGGGGTTTTCGCTCTCTTTTTCGACGGCCAGCTTGAGGTCGAAGGTCAGCGGCGACTCGACTGCCAGCATGATGAAGAAGAATCGCGCCGCGTCGAGCCCGACCTCGTCGATGATCTCGTCGAGGGTTACGATCTCCCCGGCGCGTTTGCTCATCGCAACTTGCTCGCTGCCGCGCATCAACGTGATCTGCTGCGCGATGAGGACCTCCAGGCGCCCGGGATAGCCGAGCGCCTCCGCCATTCCCTTGAGACGCTCGATGTATCCGTGATGATCGGGGCCGAGAATGTCGACGACGCGATCGTTGCCCTTGAGCTTCTGATAATGGTAGGCAACGTCCATGCAGAAATAGGTCGGCCGCCCGTCGCTACGCAGCAGCACGCGATCCTTGTCGTCGCCGAAGTTCGTCGCCCGGAAGAAGAGCGCGCCGTCTTGTTCGTAAGTCAAGCCGAGCTCGCCGAGACGATCGATGCCTTCGCGCACCTTGCCGCTCTCGTGCAGCTCGCGTTCGCTCTGCCAGCAGTCGTAAGCGACGCCGAAGCGTTCGGCGGTTCGTCGCTGCTCGGCAACCAGCTCGTCGCGGCCGAAAGCGGTAAAATAGGGAAGCCATTCCGATTCCGTTGCATCGATCCAGCGCTCTCCGTCACGGCTTTCGATGCGCCGGGCGATCGGAATCAAATACTCGCCGGGGTAGCCCTCTTGCGGAAAAGGATAGCCCGGATCGAAGAGCGCGCGGTAGCGCGCATAGATCGAACGCCCGAGCGCGTCGAGCTGGCCGCCGGCATCGTTGATGATCCATTCGACGTAGACGTCGTAGCCGCAGAAACGCATCGCGTCGGCCAGCGTCGCGCCGATGGACATCGAACGGCCCTGCACGACGACCAGCGGTCCGGTCGGATTGGCACTCCCAAACTCCAGCGAGACGCGCACGCCGCGGCGCGGCATCCGGCCGAAGTCCTCACCCTTTTGGAGAATCTCTGCGACGACGCTCTGCCACACCGTCGGAGCGAGGCGCAAGTTGATGAAACCGCCGACGGCCTCGATGCTGCTGAATCGCTCGGCCAGCTCGGGGTTGCGCGTGTCGATTGCGCCGACGATGGCTTTCGCGATCTCTTGCGGCGCGTTGCGCGCTCGCTTCGCCAGCGAGAACGCGACGTTGGTCGAGAAGTCGCCAAACTCGGGACGACGCGGGGCCTCGAACGCAACGGCCGGGAGCTCTCCCGGATACGTCTCGGCAACGGCCGCCGCAGCGGCGTCGGAAAAGGCGCGCAGCGCGTCGTCCAAACTCATGCATTAGGCTTTTTCGCCGCCGCATAGCGGTGCGACCCGCGAATAGTGCGAGGCTCCCGTGGATTCCACAATTCCGTCGAGCTCCAGGAGCGCGAGCGTGGCGAGGGCCGCGGCCGCCGCGACGCCGCTTTTTGCGACGATCTCGTCGAACGTTGCTGCGCCCTCATCGATCGCTTCGAGCAACGCGCGCGCCGTTGGATCGCGCGTCGAGGGCGCCGCGAGTGCGAGCGTCCGAAGCGGCAGGCGCCCCAATGATTCAAGTACATCGTCCGCATTACGCGCCAGCGTGGCGCCGTCGCGGATCAACGCCAAACAGCCGGCGACGTGCTTGCGATCGACGTCGCCCGGGACGGCGAGAACCGGAATCCGCCCGGCCGCCCAGCCGGCGGTATTAAGCGCTCCGCTGCGAGCCGGGGCTTCGACGACCAGTACGGCATCGGCCAGTCCTGCGACGATGCCGTTGCGTTCGAGAAACTGACTCGGAAAAGCGAGATGGTCGGGTGGATAGGGCGAGAGTACCGCCCCGCCGGCCGCAACCATTTTACTTGCGAGCGCTAGGTTGCGCTTAGGAAAAAAGCAGCGATGGCCGCCGCCGATGACGCCCACCGTGACGGCGCCGGCCGCCAGCGCCCCC
>CAZMPP010000024.1:0-8678 GCA_964568035.1 uncultured bacterium | reverse complement strand
GTCGCCTCGCGGTAACGGGCCGCCAGCGCCAGCTGCGCCGCCCGGTCGACGCCCAAGGCAAGGCCGGAGACGATCGTGCAGCCTGCAGCACCCAGCTCGGCGGCGAAGCGATGGGCCAGCCGGGTTCCGTAGGGGGTGGCCGCCCTGGTGCCCACAATGGCCACGCATGGCCGCGCCAGGCCGTCCAGCTCGCCGCAGCGCCACAGACCCGCGGCGGCCACCTCGAAGGGTCGGCCGCGGGCGGCCTCGATGCGGCTGCGGCTTTCGTAGACCGGGTCGTGCACGCGCCCTCCATCACGCGCTCCCTCCGTGCGGGCAAGGAGCGGCGTGCAGGGGGAATCGGCGCCCGACGGAATAGCCTGGCCCCACGGAGGAAGCAGAGTTGGCAGCAGAAGCGTACTGCGTCAAGTGCAAGGCTAAGCGCGAGATCAAAGACGCCGTCCAAATCACAATGAAAAACGGCCGCCCCGCGACCGAGGGCAAGTGCCCGGTCTGCGGGACGAAGATGTTCAGGATCGGCGCCGCATAGCACAGCGCGCACATTTGGGAAAAAGGCCCCGCACGCGCACGGCGCGTCGGGGCTTTTTTGCGTTAACTACCCGTAGTGACGTATAATACGTGCACCCACAATATGTGCCGTGGGGGAGAGAGTTACCGCTGACTTGCCCAACTTGTCGCACGAGTGAAACGCGTGTCGTGGACTCGCGCGACGACGAGACTGTGGTTCGGCGGCGGCGCGAATGTCTGGATCCGCGCTGCAAGCACCGGTTTACCACCTACGAGCGCATGGAAGTCCCGCGCCTCTTTGTCGTCAAGAAAGATGGCCGGCGCGAGCAGTACAGCCGCGAAAAGATTCTCGCCGGTCTGCGCAAGGCATGTGAGAAACGCCCGATTTCGGAGAGCCGCATGGAAGCGGTGGCCGCCGATCTCGAGCGCGAGTTGTTCGCCCGCGGGGAGAGCGAGGTAGCGTCGTCGTTGGTGGGTGAGAAGTTGATGGAGGCGCTGCGGAGCCTCGACCCCGTCGCCTATATTCGATTTGCTAGCGTCTACCGGTCGTTCCGGGACATCGAGAGCTTCCGCGAAGAGCTAGCCCAGCTATAGTGTTCGTCTGACGTGGAAAGCGTGCGCGTTGCCTTGCAGCGCCTGCCGCAAGGCGAAGGATTGCCGGTACCCGGCTACATGAGCGAGCACGCGGCGGGAGCCGATCTCTGCGCGGCGATTCGCGAAGAGCTGACGCTATTGCCCGGTGCTCGCGCGTTGGTTCCAACCGGTTTTTCGATCGCGCTTCCCGTTGGGTACGAAGCGCAAGTACGTCCGCGCAGCGGTCTGGCGATACGCCGCGGCGTTACGTGTTTGAACTCGCCGGGAACGATCGACGCCGATTATCGCGGCGAGGTCGCGATCGTGCTCGCCAATCTTGGCAGCGAACCGGTGGTCATTCGGCGGGGCGATCGAATCGCGCAGCTGGTCGTGTCGCGTGCATCGTTCGACGAAGTGGCCGAACTGCCGCCGACGGCCCGGGGCGAGGGCGGTTTCGGTTCGACGGGATTTTCGTCGTGAAGGTGTACATCGTCGGCAAGGGTGCCATGGGAACGTATGCCGGCGATTTGCTGCGCGGCGTCGGCGTGGAAGTGGCATATGCGCCGCGTGCGTTGGAAGAGGTGACGCCGTACGACGCGGACGTGGCGCTGGTCGCAACCAAAGCTTACGACACCGAGGCCGCGATCGAAACGCTGCGACGCGCCATCGTTGCCCCCGAGAAATGCGTCTTTGTATCCCCTCAGAACGGCGTCGGAAACGAGGAACGGCTGGCGGCGGCATTCGGCGCCGACAACGTTGTCGCCGCCGCTTTGACCACGCCGATCGATCGCGATCGCGACGGCAACGCCCGTCCGGCAAAAGAAGGCGGACTGGCGCTGGCACCGGTTGGCGCGAACGCCTACAACTGGCTCGCTGCGACCTTTGCTTCTACCGGCCTGACGGTGAAGATCGTAAAAGACTGGCGCGCGTTGAAGTGGAGCAAGCTCGCCCTCAACGTCGTCGCCAATGCGAGCTGCGCGATCCTCAACGTGCTGCCCAACCGCTTCGTGCATTTCGACAAGATCTTTACGCTGGAGATTCGCATGATTCGCGAAGTTCGCGCCGTCATGCAGGCGCTTGGCATCGAGGCGATCGACCTGCCGCGCTACCCCGTGCGCGCGCTCTTCGGGGTTGCGTCGCTGCCGAGCCCGGTCTCACGCGGCATGCTGGCGCACACAATCGCCGGTGCGCGAGGGACCAAGCCGCCCTCGCTGCTGCTCGATCTTCGCCGCGCGAGGCCGCAGACCGAGGTGGACGTGCTCAACGGCGCCGTTGCCGCGGCCGGTCACGACCGCGGCGTACCGACGCCGGTCAATGCGGTCTATACGCGCGTGCTTAACGACATCGCGCACACGCCGCCGCTCTGGGCAAAGTATCGGGAGCATCCCGAGCGTCTAGAGGCCGAAGTCATAGCCGAGGTGAAACGCGTCAAGGCCCTAGCTCGCGGCCAATAAATCACACAATCACTACGTAAGCAGACGAGATGCGCGATCCGAACGTTCCCGAATCGCTCGAAGGTTGGTGGATTCTCCATCGCATGTTCGCCCTAGACCGGCGCCGATGGGATGCACTGCCGGAGAAGCGGCGCAATAAGTATACCGGCCATGCGATCGACCTCGTCGAGCACCTCAAGGCGAGCGACGACGGCGACGTCGGCCTCGCCCAAATCGTCGGACATAAGGGAGACCTGATGCTTACGCATTACGCCCGTTCGTTCGATGGGCTGGCGTACGCGCAAACGCTCGTCGACAAGCTCGAGCTGCGCGAGTTTCTGGCGCCCTACGGTTCCTACGTTTCGGTGTTGGAGCTGGGCCTATACGACGCTACAGCCAAGATTCACGCCGAGCTGACGCAGCGCGAGCTGCCGCCGCAGTCGCCCGAATGGATCGCCGCCTTCGACGAGCTGATTCGAAAACAAGCCGAGAGCCCGTACGTCGGTCCGCGTCTGTGGGCCAAGATCCCGGTGCGGCGCTACCAGTGCTTCTATCCGATGAGCAAGCGGCGCGGTGAAGTTCAGAACTGGTATATCCTCGGGTACGAGGCGCGCGCAAAGATGATGAGCCAGCACGGCGTCGTCGGTCGCACCTATCACGGGCGGGTAACGCAGGTGATCTCGGGATCGGTCGGGTTCGACGACTTCGAATGGGGCGTCGACCTGTATGCCGACGATCCCCTGGTCTTCAAGAAGCTCGTCTACGAGATGCGCTTCGACGAAGCCAGCGCGCGTTACGGCGATTTTGGTGCGTTCTGGGCAGGACTGCAGTTCTCGCCGCGCGAGCTCGCCGTCTTTCTCGACGGCGACGCCATCCCACAGCTGGACGTTCCCAAGGAAGACGGCCCGCCCTACGGTGCAACGACCGTATAAGGTCCGTTTCCTAGCGGAATCGCGGCACTCACGCTGCCCTTTGCGACGTCGATCATAACGCAAGCGTTGTCACGACGCACGACCACCACGGCAGTGCGTCCGCCGCTGGTGAAGGCGATGCCGTAGGGTGCTCCGCCGACTTCGATCGGTGCCAGCGCACGATTTGACTGCAAGTCGATCGGCGTGACGAACGAGTTGGCGTAGTCGCTGACGTAAGCGAGCCGGCCGTCTGGCGAAATCGCAATTAGCTGCGGATCGACGCCGGCGGGAATAGGAACAAACACCGTGCCGCTCCCGGAAAGGTCGATCGTCCAGACGTCGTTCGAGGCGCTGTTCACGACGTACAGGCGCTTACCATCGGGAGCTATGGCGATGCCGGCGGGGCGCGATCCGACGGCGATCGGCTTGCCGGCGGTTCCACTGCGCAGGTCCACCGGCGTAACGCTATTTGAATCCGAGTTGCTGACGTAGAGCATCGCACCGTCCGGAGCGACCACGATGCTGCGCGGCGCCAAGCCCACGCGCAGCGGCGGGCGCGCGTGAAGCGTCGCGGTGTCGACGGCTTGGATCGTTCCGTCGTCGGAGTTGGCGATCCAGAGCTGCTTGCCGTCGGGAGTTAGCGCAAGGCCGTTTGGCGATGAACCAACTTTGACGACGGCGATCGCGCGGCGCTCGCCGGTGTCGACGACGCTGACCGAGGCAGCCCCGCGATTGGCAACGTAGAGGCGCCGCCCATCACGGCTCAAGGCGGCATCGCGCGGCTCTTCACCGACCGCGATTTCGGGACCGGTCGCGCCGGTCGTTACGTCGATCGGCGTAATCGTATTGCCGAAGCGATTTTCGGCGTAGGCAAGTGCGGGCTGCTCTGCGCCGTTGCTGACGCGTACGGCGATCGTAGCGTGCGCGAGGCGTGCGTTGCTGTCGGTGGCGACGGCGTCGATGCGAACGCCTCGATAACCGGCCGCCTCCGAGGCGTCGGCGGACAGCCGCAGATGCACCTCTTCTATCGCGTGTGCGGCCAGCGCGACGCGTCCGCGTTCGGGTTCGAGATGGATGCCTCGCGGTGCCGTCGCGTTCCACGTTATTGCTACCGGCATGGCGCCGTCTCGATTAGAAACGGTAAACGATGCGCTCGAGGATTGTGCTTCCGAGACGCTCGTGCTGCCGGCCGCCAATACCGCAGACGTCGCGGGCGGGAGTACGATGTGCGTCGATGCGTAGGAGGGCGGTGCGTCGTTGCTGCTGCCGCCCCAGCGGCGATTCGGCGCCGCCCCGAGTTCGAAATCGAGGCGCTGCGTGCCGTGCATCGGCAACGACAGCCACGTTGCGTTGGTCGAACGGCCGTTCACTTGGAGCGCCTGCACGTACGGACGGTCCGTTGACGCCTGCGGCGCGCGAATGACGATCGTCGGTCCGTTCGGCGCGCGCAGCGTCACCGAGGTAAAGAGCGGCGCGCCGACGTCAAGAAAACGAACTGCCGGGTTCTGCGGGTAGAGTCCGATCGCGCACCACAGATACCAGGCGCTCATCGTGCCGAGGTCGTCATTGCCCGGCAGACCGTCAGGCGTGTCGCCGTAGAGCGTGGTAAGCGCGCGGCGCACGATATCTTGCGCTCGCCATGGCGCTCCCGCGGTGAGATAAACCCACGGCGCCCCGAGGCTCGGCTCGTTACCGAGCCACGCGTAAGGATGGTCCTGTCCGGCGTCGAGCTGCGTGAAGAATTCGTCGAGCTTGGCCGAGCCGGCGGCCCGGCCGCCCATTGCCCCAATTAAATCGCGCAAATCTTGCGGAACCATCCACGTATACTGCGCGGCGTTGCCTTCTTGAAAGCCGCTCTGGCCGTTTTCGGTGATCGGCGCCTGCATGAAGGCGCCATCGGCATCGCGCGGCGCGATCCACCCGCTCGCGCTATCGAACAGCGTCGCCCAGTTCGACGAGCGCCGCATAAATGCGTCGTAGGTTTGATTGGAATGCAACGCATAGGCGAGGCGAGCGATTGAGAAATCGTCGAGAGCATACTCCAACGTTTCCGAGGCTCCGTTTGGCACCGGCGATACCGACGTCGTATGCGTGTTGACGATGAAGCCTCTGCGCAGGTAATCGTCGTTGAGCTCCCATCGTGGAACGTACCAGCCTTGCCCCGGCGGCCCCGAAGTTCTCGAAGCGCCCTGTACCATTGCAGCCAGCGCGCCGCGCGTATCGAAGTCTCGCGCACCGAAGGCATAGCCGCCGGCAATCACCGGATCGATCGAGTCGCCGCCCATGACGCTGGTCGGTCCGTTAACCAGCGCCCAGCGCGGAAGCCAGCCGCCGCCTTGACGCGCGGCGTCGACCAGCGACTGCATCATGTCACTCGTCTCCCCCGGAACGACGAGCGCGAGCAACGGAATTTCGGTGCGATAGACGTCCCAGTCGGAGTAGTTCGCGTATTCGTCGTGTCCGGGCACGACGTGATGGATGCGTTGGTCGAAGCCGCGATACTGGCCGGTTGCGTCACTGATTACATTGGGATGAAGTAGCGTGTGATAGAAGGCAGTGTAAAAAGTACGGCGCTGTGGCGTCGTTCCGCCGGTTACGGCGATGCGCGCCAGCATGCCGCTCCACATCTCGGTGGCATGATTGCGTACGACGATCGGATTCCAACTCGTCGCTTCGGCCGCGAGATTGGCCCGCGCCCCGGCATCGTCGACGAACGAAAGGCCGACCTTCATGACGACTTGCCGGTTGCGCGTCGCGTCGAAGCGCACCCAGGCGTCCCGCCCATCGTTCCAGACGCCGGCGCCGGTGAACGAGCGATCGAAGCGAGCCACGAAGTGCACGGTATAGCGATCGGGCATGCCGCAGAAGAAGCCGCTCGATGCGGTTCCCGAGATCTCGTTCGGCCAACTGACCTTCACTTGCGCGGCGGTGACGCCGGCTTGGTTCGAGGCGGCGTTGAGCAGCAGATTTGCTTCCGGCGTCGCCGGGAAGGTAAAGCGAGCGAGACCCGTTCGGCGGGTGACCGTCAACTCGGTGCGTATCGCCGGATTACCGAGCGAGACGGCGTACCACCCGGGCGCGCTCTCCTCGTTGGCGTGCGAGAAAGTCTGACGCAAGGTCGAAGGGTCGTTTGGAAGCGTGCCGATCACCGGCAAGACGGCAAAGTCGCCGAAAACGCTGCATCCGGGGCCGCTGAGGTGGGTCAAGCTAAAGCCGGTGATGTCGTGGTCGCCGTAATCGTAGCCGCCGCCGGCATTCTGCGCCGGCGTGTCCGGGCTCCACTGAACCATCCCAAATGGTAGGTCGGCGCCGGGAAAGGTATCGATCGGGCCGCCGATCGTCGTGCCGGAAGTTCCGACGAACGTATCGACCAGTCCGGCCGGCCCCATTGAAGCTCCCGGCGCAACGGTGGGAAGCGCAAACGCAAGACATGTCGCGCCGATAATAGCAGCGTATCGCACGCTGTATTTTTTGCCTGCGTGTGCCGTCGCGGCCTTCAGGCCGCGGCGCCCAGCCGCTCCAGACTGCGATATTGGATCGCTTCGGCGACGTGCTGTGCGGCGATCGCGTCGTCGCCGGCGAGATCGGCGATCGTGCGGGCGACGCGAGCGATGCGGTCGAGCGCGCGCGCTGAGAACTGGCGCTTCGCGCTGGCATGCGCCAGAAGCCGGAGCGCAACGTCATCGAGCGCGCAGTAGCGCCGCATCGCATTGGCCGGAATGTCGGCGTTCGAGAGCGGCGTCGCGCCGGCAAAGCGTTTGCGCTGCCGGTTCCGCGCGGCGACGACGCGGCTGCGGATTTTCGCCGAACGTTCGGCGCCCTCGTACCGCACCATATCGTCGAACGGCACGCGGGCGATCTCGATCTGTAAGTCGATCCGGTCGAGCAGCGGCCCGGAAAGTTTGCTGACGTACTTGGCGACCGTCGCGTCGTCGCAGCGACACTCCACGGTGCGCGTGCCACGATAGCCGCAGGGGCACGGATTCATCGACGCGACGAGTTGAAAGCGGGCCGGGTAGGTAAACGTGCCGGATGCGCGCGCGATGGTAACCGTCCCCTCTTCGAGCGGCTGGCGCATAACCTCGATCGAACTGCGGTTAAACTCCGGAAGTTCGTCGAGAAAGAGAACACCATGATGCGCGAGCGAGATCTCCCCCGGTTTGACGAACGAGCCGCCGCCAACCAGCGCCGTCTGACTGATCGTGTGGTGCGGAAAGCGAAAGGGCCGCGCGCGCACGACGCCGGCGCGACCGACCAGCAATCCGGCTACGCTGTAGATCTTCGTTACTTCAAGCGCTTCGTGCAGCGACATCGCCGGGAGAATCGAGGGAAGGCGCCGCGCCAGCATCGTTTTGCCGCATCCGGGCGGCCCGACGAGCAACAGGTTGTGGCCGCCGGCTGCGGCGATTTCCAGCGCGCGCTTTGCGGCGAGTTGGCCGCGCACGTCGGCTAGGTCGCCGTGAACGAGGTCGTCGGCGGGCTCGAGCGCCGGCTCGGTGCAGCGGCGGCGCCATTTCGCGCCGTGTCCGACGATCACTGCGATCGCCGCCTGCAGCGAATCGACGGCATAAAGTTCGATGCCTCCGACCAGCGCGGCCTCGTCGGCGTTGAGCGACGGTACGATGAGTTTAGTAAAGCCCGCTTCGCGCGCGCCGAGTACCATTGGCAGGATGCCGCTCACCGGGCGCAGTTTGCCGTCCAGTGCCAACTCGCCAAGCGCGATGAACTGCTGCAAGGCGAGGCGGTCGATCTGTTCGTCGATGCCGATGAGCGCCAGCGCGATGGCCAGGTCGAATGCCGGTCCGGCTTTACGTACGTCGGCCGGCGCGAGATTGACGAGCAGCTTTCCGGCGGGATAGGCGAAGCCGGAGTTGATTATCGCCGCGCGCACGCGTTCGCGCGCTTCCCCCAGGGCCCGGTCGGGAAGTCCGATGATCGCAAAGTGCGGCGTTCCGGCGGCGCTATCGGCTTCGACGCGCACGACATAGCCCTCGATGCCGAGCATCGCAGCTGAATAGGCGAGCGAGAGCATTACCGCGCTCCTCTGCGCATCTGACACCGAATGTCTAGGGGTGGGGAGAGCGAGCCAAGAAAGCGCCTTCGATGGGCGCTGACGCGATATCGGCCTGGGCGCAAGTCGGGACGCTCGTTATCGTCGTCGCCAGCGTTTGGGCGGCGCTCATTCAGCTACGGCACATTCGCGCCGGCAATCAACTGCAGGCACTGCTCTCGCTCGAGCGTGATTTTCGCGCGC
>CAZMPP010000023.1:0-16362 GCA_964568035.1 uncultured bacterium | reverse complement strand
ATGCTTAACGGAAAAGGTCCGTATCACTTCATCTTCGACACCGGCGGTTCCAATGTCGTCGATCCAGCGGTCGCCAAAGAGATCGGCGCGTTGAGCGCCGGACTGGCTCAAGGCAGCGGCGTCGGCTCGCAGACCGAAGGTTTAAGTTTTGCCAACGTTTCGACCCTGCAAGTCGGCGACGCCACGGTCAAAGATCAGCTCTTTGCCGTCGCGCCGACGCGCATGGGCTTCGGCGTGTCGGCCGGGCGTCAAGTCGACGGATTAATCGGCTGGGAAGTACTGGCGCGCTACATCACCACGTTCGACTATGCGAACCTACAGGTAACGCTTGCGATGCCGGGCGCGGCAACGCCGCCCGCTAACGGTCACGTCGTTCCGTTCGTCTTCTACGGAACGCAGCCACAGATCGCATGCACCATCGACGCCATTCCAGCCGAATGCACGATCGACACCGGGGCGCGCGACACGATTTCGCTCATGTCGCCGTTCGTCGTCGCGCATCCCGAGATCGTTCCCTCATCGATGACGGCCGTCGGCATTACCGGCTTCGGCTTTGGCGGGGCGGCGATGGGCAAGCTCGGGCGCGTGAAGTCGGTTGGTATCGACGACCTCAAGCTCGATAATCTCGTCGCCGACTACTCCTCGCAAAACGCGGGCGCGTTCGCGGCGCCGTTCCTCGCGGCGAATATCGGCGGCAACCTCTTACGCCGCTTCACCGTCACGTTCAACTACTACAACGGAACGATGACGCTCGTCCCCAACTCGGACTACGCGCAGCTCGACACCTACGAACGTTCGGGCATGTTCCTCATCAAGAAAGGCAATAGCGTCCTCGTGATGGACGCGCGCGCCGGAACGCCGGCCGCCAACGCCGGAATTGCCAAAGGCGACGCTATCACGTCGGTTAACGGCGTCGCGACCAGCACGATGCAGCTCGGCGACGTCCGCGGACTGCTCTCGCAACCCGCCGGCACGGTCGTCACGCTAGGCATCACCGGCAAAGACGGCACCTCTCGCACGGTAAAACTAACCCTCGCCGACTACGTCTAACCCTGTCATCCTGAGCCCTTCGACAGGGCGAACAGCTTCGCCGACAAGTGACACCTCCAACGGCATACGTGTGTTGGAGGTGTCGCTATGAATGAACGAACCATGCGCGCCGCCGTTGTGCCCTCGGCCGACGACCACCGGCTAGAACTGCGTGACGTGGCGCTTCCCGAGCCGGGGCATGGCCAAGTCCGGCTTAAAGTCGAAGCGTGCGGGGTCTGCCACAGCGATGTGCTGACGGTCCTCGATATTATGCCCGGCCTAAAATACCCGCGGATTCCGGGACACGAGATTGCCGGCACGATCGACGCGCTCGGTCCGGAGACATCGCCGTGGAAGGTCGGAGAGCGGGTTGGCGTCGGCTGGCACGGCGGCCACGACGGCACGTGCAACAGCTGCCGCCGCGGCGACTTCATCACGTGCCCGAACCTGCAGATTCCTGGAATTTCGTATGACGGGGGCTACGCGCAGTACGTCGTGGCGCCGGCCGGAGCGTTGGCGCGCATTCCTGACGGACTTTCGTTCGTGGAGGCGGCACCGCTAATGTGTGCCGGCATCACAACGTTCAACTCGCTGCGGCACAGCGGCGCCGGCGCGGGCGATGTGGTGGCGGTGCTTGGGATCGGCGGCCTCGGTCACCTGGGCGTTCAGTTCGCCGCGAAAATGGGTTTCAACACGGTGGCAATCGCGCGAGGTCGCGACAAGGAAGAGCTGGCGCGCTCGCTGGGCGCAGCGCTCTATCTCGATAGCAAAGAGAGCGACATCGGCGCGGAACTGCAGCGACTCGGCGGCGCGCGGGTCGTGCTATCGACGGTAACGGCCGCCGACGCAATGGAGCCGGCGCTCAACGGTTTAGGCGTCGATGGCCAGTTGCTGATCGTCGGCGCGGCGCAAGAGCCGCTGCCGGTTAATACGGCCGCGCTGATGCGGCGGCGCAACTCAATCCGCTCGTGGCCGTCGGGAACGTGTGTCGACTCAGAGGAGACGATGCGATTTGCGGTGCAAACCGGAATCCGCGCGATGAGCGAGGTTATGCCGCTCGAACGCGCTACCGAAGCCTACGACCGCATGCTGAGCGGCGCCGCCCGCTTTCGCATGGTCCTAACTATGTCATCCTGAGCGGAGGCGCGCAGCGCCGGCGTCGAAGGGAAGCATGACGCGACAGACACCGCAAATCTTTGGAGAGTTGAATGTCGGACTTACGATACGGCGACCACGTTATGATCGAAAACATCGGAACCGAAGGCGAGGTGATCGAGGTAGATACTCGTTCGGTCGTCGTTCGCTACAAGAAAGAAGACGGCGAACTCCACGAGCACCGGTTCCGGCCAGACGAACTACGGTACCTTCCCAAGCCGCATCTCGAGTAGCCCACGCAATCTCACGTTAAGAACCGTTCTTTTCGCAGGAGATTTCGTAGTCTATATGTTCGCGTAGCGTGTCGAGCGTCATCGAGCCGCTATCAAGAACCCATGAGTGGAAGTTTCGCATGTCGAACTTGGACCCAAGCTCGTCCTCCGCGTGCTTGCGGATCGCTAGAAACGTGAGCTCGCCGGTCTTATACGCCAGCGCCTGACCCGGGATATCCGTCGAGTACCGCAGCGACTCGCTTTCGATCTGTGCCTCGCTGAGTGTGAGGTTCTCCCGCATGTACGCCATCGCGCGCTCGCGGCTCCAGCGCATCGCATTCATCCCCGTATCGACAACCAGCCGGGTCGAAACCATCAAGTCCTGCATGATTCGGCCGGCCTTGTCGTAGGGCGTTTGATAAACGCCCATATTCCAGCAGAGCTGCGAGGCATACTCGCCCCAGCCTTCAACGAACCCGACCTCGCTGAAATCGTAGTGCCGTACGTCGGGAAGCGCCGTGTTCTCTTGCTGCAGCGCGATCTGAAAGTGATGGCCGGGGATGAGCTCGTGGCAGATGAGCGCCCCCGCGCCCAGCGCCGACGTACGCTCGGGATGCCACGCGTTATACAAATACACGCCTTTCGGTTTCGCCACTGTCGGTTGATCGTAATACCCGAACGTCTGCGACCCCGCCAGTTCCTTGGCCAATGGGGCGACGCCGTACGGCGCCTTTGGTAGGTGCGAAAAATACTTCGGCACGGCGGCCGCGGCGCGCGCAACGTACACATCGAGCCGTTCGCCGAACTGCTCCGTGGTCTTGACGTAAAACTTCGGATCTTTTTGCAAGTACGTCTTGAACGCGCGCAGATCGCCATGGAAGCCGACCTCGCTGCGAATGCCGTCCAGCTCCTTGTTGAGCCCGGCGACGGCTTCCAAACCCTTCTCGTGCAGTTCCTCGGGCGTGACGGTGAGCGTCGTGCTCGCTACGGCCAAATAGCGATAATACTCCTCACCGCCTGGGTACTGCCACAGCCCCACGCCATCCGGCGCACCGGTTCGATACGGTCCCTTGAGATACGCCGCCACCGACTCGAAAGCCGGCACGACTTCTTCGCTCACAATTTTCTGCGCCGTCGCGCGGAGTTCGCTGCGTTGCGCCGTCGTTAACGATTGCAGGCGCGACTCGGCAGGAACCAGCGTACCGCTCGGCCCCGCCTTCGCTTAGCCCTCAAACACGGACATCGACGCGTCCGTCTCGACGTTGGGAAGAACGATGCCGCGCTGGTGCTGCCCCTTTAACAACTCGCCCATGGAGCGAACGAACGTCGCATACTGATGCAGCAGGGACTCGTAGCGCGCTGCGTCAGCCGCATTTTCGAACGCGAACCCTCCAAAAATCGAGGCGATAATCGCGATCTGACTGCCGCCGGCGTACGGCGTCGCCTGTTGCCGCAGCCAAAAGTAGGTGCGATAGGCGACGTCGTTGGTCGAGAGGTAGTTGAGCGTACGATAGGTGAGCCAGCGGTCGTGATCGAGCTTGGACGGATCGATCGCCTTGAGACCGTCCAGGATTCCCTGCGCAAACGACGCATCGGCGTCGGCCCGCTCGTAGGTGAGCGGCTGGATCTTTTCGATGGGCTTCCCCAGCTGTTCGCGCAGGAAGTAATCGTTCTCGAGCCTGCGCTGCCAGTATTTGTCGGCAAGCTGATCGAGAGCGGTAGCGTCGTTACCCCCGGCCGGCGGCATGGGCGCGACTCCCAACAACATGATTACGCACAGAACAGTGGCCCACGGACGCACCAATCCTTTCATACTCCGGTCTTTGAACGGATCGGTCGCCGGCCCCTACACGCCGTCGCGCGCCTTACAGGTACTCGATTTCGATCTCCGTCAAGCCCGGAAACATCCTAGCGGCCTTGGGAAGCTGCTCGAGTAAGTCGAAGGCGTAAGATATTAGCTCGGAGTGATCCGCGGAGGCGGCCTGCTGCGACCGCGCATCGCGCCCTTCGCGATAGCTCAACACTAACGTGCGACCGTCAAACACAAAAATCTCCAGGCCGCGGGCGGCCAGGTGATCGACGTATCGGAATCTCTCATCGACGCTCATTGCTGCGGGTACAACCTCTGCGCTTAAATATTCCCAAGAACCGGGGCTGGCAATCGGGCGTTAGCCGATTGATGGTTCTGGGTACGAGTCGGATAAGCTCGTCGCCAAACATCGGAGGACCTATCCATCATGCCACTCATAGAAGTTGTCGTCGTCCTGATTATCGTCGGGGTCCTTCTTTGGCTGGTCAACTCATACATACCGATGGCGCCGGCTATAAAATCGTTGCTAAACGCCGTCGTCGTTATTGCGCTGATCATTTGGATTCTTAAACTCGTCGGCCTTTGGCACTATATTACGCAGTTGAGAGTTTAGAGCGCGGCCCATCGTTACTTGTGGCGGCTTCGCCGCTTCGCCCACGAGATATCGCGTTTCAGGTTCGCAATCGTTTGCTCCGGCGCCAACGGACCGGCGTCTTTCACTTTGCTGCGACCCACGATGGCAAGCGCGCCGGCAACGACGCCCCAAACAAGTGAAACGATCAGCGCGGCTAGCCACCCCGGCACGATTAGGGCTAGCGCGATCATGGCAAGGGCCGTCAAGCACGCGGCCGTAAAGACCAACGCGACGACGGAAGCGCTGAGCATCCCCGCTCCCATGCCGATCAGTTTGAATTTCTCGGTCAATTCTTGGCGCGCGGCTTCGAGCTGATCGCGCGCAAGCACCGTCAGATCGGCGGCAAGCTGCTTAAAAGCTTCCGCGGGGGCGTCGCTGGTGCGAGCGTCGGGTGTCTCCATAAGTTCCTCCGAAATCACCGGGTTGCGCAGGTACGTACCCAGTCCACAATGGCTTAAGCCTGTTTAAATCGAGTGAAGCTGGGGCATGCTGCGTCGGGAGGTAATTTATGCCAGTAAAAAAAGCAGCGAAGCGGCCTAAGTCCACCGCCAAAAAAGCCAAATCGGCGGCGCCAAGCCGTAAAAAAGCCGCACCCGTCGCTAAGCGTAAAAAAGCCGCAGCCAAAAAGGCGGCGACGCCGATAAAGCGGGCGGTGCGTACGGTCAAGCGTGCTGCCGGAAACGTCCGCCAGGTGGCGAGTACGGCGCATGATGTGGGAAAAACAATGGTCGGCGCCGGCGAAATCATCCAGGAAACCGCCGACATTATTGATGCTTTAGCGACTCGAACGCGAAAGCGTAAACGTTGAACGCTGCGAACCTGGGGGAAGCCACGTCGCCGGCGCAACGCGTCCGGCGATTTTTTCAGATATTGGGCCCCGGCCTAATCACCGGCGCCGCTGACGACGATCCGTCCGGGATCTCAACCTATTCAGTAGCCGGTGCTGCAACCGGCTACTCGATGCTTTGGCTAACGTTGATCTCGACGCCAATGATGGCGGTGATCCAAGGTATGTGCGCGCGTATTGCCATGGTGACCGGTGAAGGCCTCGCCGCGCTCATGCGTCAGCGCCTGCCGCGGACGCTCTCTTACGGGCTGGCGGGACTGGTCATTGTCGCGAATACCTTCAACGTGGGCGCCGACCTTGGCGGCATGGCCGCAGCGGCGCATCTCGTCGCACCCATCCCGGTCGAGGCGTGGGTCTTTTTCTTTGGAGTTGGACTGATCGCCGCACAGGCCTGGCTGCCCTACGCGAAGATGGCTCGCATTTTTAAGTGGCTCACCCTCTCGCTTTTCGCCTATGTCGTTACGGCCTTCGTGGTGCATCCCAACTGGGGAACCGTGCTGCGGTTTTTTGTCATTCCGCACATCCAGCTTAACGCGGCATGGCTGTCGACCATGGTCGGCGTCCTCGGAACGACGATCACCCCGTATTTATTCTTCTGGCAAGCCTCGCTGATGGTCGAGGAGGAAAAGGAAGCGGGCAATACTACGGTCGCCTCTCGGCGCGGTACCGACGAGGCCCCCGTAAAAGCGATGCATACCGACGTCAACGCCGGGATGATTTTCTCCAATATCGTGGCGTTCTTTATCATCGTCACCACGGCTTCGACGCTCAATTTGCACGGAAAGCACGACATAGCGACGGCCGAGCAGGCCGCCGAAGCGCTACGGCCATTGGCCGGAAACTTTGCTGCCCTTCTCTTTGCGCTGGGCATGGTGGGGACGGGCATCCTTGCCGTGCCGGTACTTGCCGGCTCCTCCGCATACGTTGCCGCCCAGACCTTTCGCTTCCGCGAAGGCTTAGGTGAAACGCCGCAGCGAGCACCTAAGTTTTACGGAATCCTCACTGCGGGCATTCTGATCGGCATCGCGATGAATCTGCTGCACGTCGACGCTATCAAGGCCTTATTTTGGTCTGCCGTACTCAACGGCGTCGCCGCAGTTCCGCTTCTAGCGGTGATCGTATGGTTTGCTTCGAGCTCCTCGATCATGGGCCGCTGGAGAAGTTCGCCGCTCGCTCGAGCGTGGGGATGGGGAACGGTGACGCTTATGGGCGTTGCCACCGCTGGAATGTTCTATTTCATGGCAAAGGGAGCGCTCTAGGCGTCAGTTGGACGATGCCTCGGGGGTTGGATCATGCGTATTTGGGGCATAGTAACTTAAATTGGCCGGCGCTCGATTACACTCTGACCGCGAAAGCGCTTCAACCAAACCACTTCATTTAAGGAAGGCATTCGTGGATATTTTAGACGTGATAAAAAAAGAGCATCGGGAAGTCGCCGTAATGCTCGACGAAGTCGAAAAATGCGATCCAGGCGATCAAAAATTGATGAGCCTCGCAAAGAGCATTGAATACTCCCTCTCTACGCACGTTAAGATCGAAGAGCGCCTGTTTTATTCTCGTTTGAAAAACGATGCCGAGGGCGAAGACGAACTCGTCGACATGTACGAAGCATATACCGAACACGACGTCGCCGATCACGTGCTTCAGCTATTGAAAAAAGGGCGCAAGCCTGACGAAAAGTTCAAAGCCGAACTGCAGGTACTGGGCGAGAGCGTCAAACACCATGTGAAGGAAGAAGAGTCCACGGTTTTCAAGATCGCGCGCGAGTTGCTAACTCAGGACGAGCGCAACAAACTCGGCGACGATTGGGCTAAGGCCCGGCAACGCTTGGACGCTGCAAAGGCACCGGGCCGCACCGCCGTCCCACGTGCTCGAAAGAAAGTCACCCGCAAGAAGAGATAGCTGCAGAAGCCGGCCAGAGATTTACTCCGGCCGGCTTCGTTGAAGCGTTACCGAGGTTTACGGGTGTCGGCTAGAGGTCACCGCACGAAACATAGTGCTTGAGGTTGGCAGCGCTCTGGTGGACGTTAATCGCATAATGCGCCTTCTTCAGCCCGGCCAGAGTGAGCCCCGGAATGGTCGTCACCGAAACGCCGTTCACGACGTTGCTGAGCCCCTTCCACGGAGCCGGATTGAGCTTCGCGCAGGTTCCCTCGTGGATATGCGCCGGCTCCGACGCACCGGCCGGCTCGTTCTTTATCTGGACTTTGACTCGTAACCCACTGGAAGTCTCGGTCAAAAACGCCTGTCCCTCCTGACCGGAACCGTTTTGGGCGCCGAGGTTTATCGTCATTGAGTGCGGAGTCAAAGCATTGTCTACGTGATTCACGGTATTGGGCGCAGCGAAGACCGGTAGCGCCAGGGCTCCCGCCAGGATAATCCCAACTGCGAGCGATCGTGTATGCAAAAGCAAGGTCCTCCTAGAAGTCGAGTCGCAAGGATGCGTTGGAGCGTTTTTCCCCGCCGATACCCTAAATCTAACGCCCGCAGCGCGACCGAACCCATCACCGATTGCCTGCTACCGACCGGGGTATAAGGGTGAACGTGGCGCAGCACTCTAAACGGGATCGCGCTTTTCGCGTGTCGCTCACCCTTGCGGCGCTCGGCGTCGTTTTTGGGGACATTGGAACGAGTCCGCTCTATGCTTTCCGCCAGTGCTTTTTTGGCATCCTGCGGATAGCCCCGACGCACGACAACGTGCTCGGCATCATCAGCCTGATCCTATGGTCCCTGATCCTGATCGTATTCGTGCGCTACATCGGGATGATCATGCGGGTAACGCACGACGGAGAAGGCGGCATACTGGCCCTTTTGGCCTTTGTACTGCCCCCGGTGAAGCGGGGAGTACCGCCGCCGGCGACGTGGCTGACGTTTCTCGTTATTCTCGGAGCGGGGATGCTCTTCGGCGACGGAATTATTACGCCGGCCGTCTCGGTGTTGTCGTCGGTCGAAGGTTTAGCGTTGCTCGATCACCAGGGTCAAAGCCTCGTCGTCCCCGCGGCCGTCGTTATCCTTGCCGGACTCTTTTGGTTGCAGCACTATGGAACCAACCGCATCGGCTCGATCTTCGGCCCGGTAATGCTCGTATGGTTCGTCGTTATCGCAGCGATGGGAATTACCGGCATCACCCACTATCCGGCCGTCCTTTGGGCGTTCGATCCAGTCTACGTGGTTCGCTTTCTGGGGCACTACGGCGCGATTTCGATCACCGTTTTTGGCGCCATCGTCTTATGCGTGTCCGGCGTAGAAGCGCTCTACGCCGATCTCTCGCACTTCGGCCACGCACCGATCGCCGCGGCGTGGTCCGCAGTCGTGTTTCCAGCGCTGGTTTTAAACTATCTCGGCCAGGGCGCGCTGGTACTCGCCGATCCGACGACGTTGCGCAATCCATTTTACCTGCTCGCTCCGAGCAGCGTACTTTATCTCGTCGTTGCTTTAGCTACCGTCGCCACGATAATCGCCTCGCAGGCCTTGATCTCGGGCGTCTTCACGCTGTCAAAGCAGGCCATCAGTCTCGGCTTTATTCCAAGGGTTCGCGTCGTCTATACGTCGCTGGCACACCGAGGCCAGATTTACGTACCTTTTGTAAATCGAGTGTTGGCAATTGCCTGCATCGCGCTCGTCGTCGGCTTTCAGAGCTCTCTGCGTCTGGCCAACGCCTACGGTTTAGCTGTCGCAGCGACAATGGTCGTTACGTCGATCGCCTATTTCGAAGTCGTTCGAATCAAGTTGGGCTGGAGTCTGCCGGCAGCGTTGCTTGCCAGCGTGCCTTTTTTAGCGATCGAAGGTCTTTTTGTTCTTGGCAGCTTGCCAAAGGTTTTTGAAGGCGGCTGGATCCCGCTTACCGTCAGCGCCATCGTGTTCGTGATCGCAAGCGCCTGGCGTTCCGGCCGGCGCCAAGTCGCACTAGCCCAGGTCGAGCAATCCCAGTCGGTGGATGATTTTGTCAGAGAACGGGGAGGGCGACTTGGGGTACCGCGTCAAGGGACGGCCGTCTTCCTCACGGGGGACCCGGAGGGAGTGCCCTTCGTACTACGGCATCACCTAGCTCGGACGCACAGCATGGACGAAAGGATCGTTCTACTTACCATTATTCCGACAACCGATCCGTACGTAACGACCGGCGAGCGCGTGCGCATCGAGCACTTAGCCGATGGCCTCGCCCGGATAACGGCGCGTTTTGGATTCATGGAAAAACTCGAACTCCGTCCGATCGTCCAAGCCTGCGGGGCCGACTTGGACATTGGCGGCAGCGATACGACGTTTTACAGCGCCGATCCTCAGATCGTCGCCGTGCGCCGCGGTCTACTCCAGAGCTGGCAACGCAATATCTTCATGATTCTTCGAAGAAACTCGCGCAGCGTGACGACCAGCCTCGGCATACCGGCCGACGCTCACGCCAAACTCTGCTTCGAGGTGCCGATGTGACGCACGGCTTTATCGACGCTCTGTAGTTTCTCCGGGTTGCGGACCACGTACATCGCGGCAATCCGGCCGTCGACGATCTCGAGCGCGGTTACGTCTTGAACGCCGCCGGCGTTGAACGTAACGATGCCGGGCATGCCGTTGAGCGTTGCCAGATCCATGCGTATGACGTCGCGCCAGCCCGACTTCTCTTTCAAACCGAAGATGAACTTGGTGACGCGTTCGCGCCCAATGACGGGCACCGTCGCCGCCGCAGCCTTGCCGCCGCCGTCGCTGGTAAAGACGACGTCGTCGGTCAGCAGCTGTGCCAATCTGGCGGGGTCATCGCCTTGAATCGCCGCCAAAAATTCGTCGCGCACGCGCACCAGCTCCCGAGGATCGCTGCGCGAGTGACGCCCCGCATCGCGGACGTGCTCGCGCGCACGCGACGCGAGCTTGCGAACCGCCGGCTCGCCGCGACCCAACGTCTCGGCAACTTCCGCAAACGGAACATCGAGCACGTCGTGCAGCAAAAACGCCGCGCGTTCCAACGGCGCGAGACGTTCGAGCGCCAGCATGAGCGCGAACGAAATATCGTCGGCCAGCGTGGCCGCGGCCTCCGGGTCGTCTTTCGTTTCGGAAAGAACCGGCTCGGGAAGCCACGGTCCGAGATAGACTTCACGTTTGGCGCGAGCCGAGCGCAAGCGGTCGAGGCAGAGACGCGTCACGATCGTGCGCGCCAGCGCGCGTTCGTCCTCGACGTGCGACGAGTCGAGGGCAGAGCTCCAGCGCAGGTATGCATCTTGGGCCACGTCTTCGGCTTCGCCATACTCGCCCAGCATGCGATACGCGTGGCGGACGAGCGCCGGGCGCAGGTTTTCGAAGCGCTCGGCGCGTTCCGTCATCACGCGACGCACTTTTGCCCGTGGCCGATAGCGTACTTGAATGCGGGATAGGCTTGCGCGCCGACGATGGCATACGCCAGCGAAACGAGCCCGGCTCGGCCCCAACGGCGCAGAATCTCGGCCCGCGCTTCTTCGCCGCTGCCGTCGCGCGCGAGCGTCGCGAGCGCCAGCTCGACGCCGAGCAGCGCATCCTTAGAGCACTTCCCGTAATCGCGCTCGAGAATGGCGCGGATCGTTTGCGACTTTACGCCTTCGGCTTCAGCCATCTTCACCCCAAGCTGCAGGCACGGGCCGCAGTCGGCATCTTTGCCGGCCGTCAGCGCCGCGCCGTAATACGCATCGAGCGGGACCTTGCGAAAGCTTCCCAGCTTCTGCAGCGCCTGCAGCGGCATCACCGCACCGACGCCGGCGTCGTCAACGATCTCGCGCACGTAACCGGTGTCGTATCCCCAGCGATCCCCGAACTTTGCGAGTTGTTTCTTGACCAACCAGTTGAACATGATGTTTGTCGAACCTCCGCCCCTTAGACGGAATAGGCTGCCGGGAGGTGACATTCCAACCGCCCGCCCGTCGCCTAACCCTCGAACGGCGAGTCGGAGTCGCCCAGTTGATAGACCGAGAGCGCGGTCGCCAGCAGCAGCCACGGAATCAGCGTTGAAAACGACGCGAGCAATCGCCGATCGATGCGCCCCGCGCGCACTGCGGCGGCGAGCGTCAGCACTAAATACAGCGACGTGTGCGTGCAGCCGAGAATCGGACTCTTGAGCCGGAAGCGGACGAAGCCGTAGGTCGTAAAGAGCGCCCACGTCGCAGCCTGCAAGCGCAAATACGCGGTGCGGTCGCGGCTCGGCGGCGCGTTGAGCACCCGCCGGTTCGCCCACAGCGTCAAGAGATTGTTGATCGGCCAGGCCACACCGAACGCCCAAGCCGGCGGAGCGAACCACGGGCGAGTACTGCTGGCGTATTCAATTCTCGCTTCGCGTGGCGTGCCGAGGATATTCGCCATAACGTTGAGGGCGACGCCGCCCAGTATCATTGCGGGCCAGCCGTAGCGGCCGGAGTTCTTCGGGTCTTCCATATTGGACGAGTATACCCGCGATTGGTGGAAGAACCATAGCTGTGATAAATTGGGGCGTGCAGTCCACGCCGCCGCCGGCCATCTACAGCACGCCTTCTCCAATTCCATCGCCGGCGTCGACGCCGCCGAGAAGCGAGGTCGACGGTTCGGTCGAGTACGATTCGGAGTTTGCCGACGTCATCGTCGACCTGACGGGCCGTTACGATTTCGTCACGCGCGGAATCGTGCTGCCGTACGCCCAGCTCATCGTCAGCTACGATACGGAGCCGGGCACGCCCGGCCTTAGCGAAATCTACAATGAAGACGCCGTGATTCCATCGGCCGGTTTGCGCCTGCCGCTGGGGTCGGAGCGATACGGCGAGATTTTTGCGCAAGGCGGTTACAGCTTCGGCCTGCAGGGGCAACTCAGCTTCCCCGAAACCCGCTTCGGGTTCGATTATTCGCGCGACTACGGTTCGTCGTTTCAAAGCGTCTACCCTCACGCGCAGCTCGACGGTGAACTGATCGACTACTCGCGCTTCGCCGGCAACATCATCGGCGCGGCGGACGCACACTACGATGCACGCTTGGCGACGTCACTACGCGCGCTCATCGGTGCCGATCTTTCCTTCGACGATCACCGCGAGTACGGCAACAACTATGCCGAAGCTTACGGTGGTTTCAGATTACCGCTCGCCGCCGAATTGGATTTGGATCTCACCGGAGTCGAAGGTTTTTATTTCTCACGCGGGGTCGGCGCGCCTAACCCAGCGTCGTATTCCAGCTTTCGTATAACACTGTCGCACTACGCCGAGCCGTAGGCTTGTTAGCGGAATCGCCGTCGTGATAGACTCGTATGGCGCCATGTCCATACACGAAATCATTTTGCCGGAGACCAAGCCGGAGACCGAATGGGTTCGCGGCCGGGCTCTACAAAAAGTGAGCCCGCAGCGAACCCACTCCCGCCTCCAGGGCGCCTTGACGATGGAACTAAGCACGTGGGCGGCAGGACGCGGCGAGGTTGGGCCGGAGTGGCGCTTTCGTGTCGCGCCGTCTGGTGAAGTTCGTCGCCCACTCGTTCCCGACGTTGCGTACGTATCGAACGAACGCCTCCGTCCGCTCAGTGACGAGGAGCTGGAAGTGCCGCCGCTGGCGCCCGACGTTGCGGTCGAGATTCTCTCTCCCGACGACCGGCGCATCGACGTCGACGATAAGATCGACGTGTACTTACGCGCGGGCTCCGCGCTCGTAATCGTCGTCGATCCTCGCCGGCGCGTCGTCGAACTGCACGATACTAGCGCGACGACGCATCTCGAGGAAGGCGCCTCAATCGTGCACGCGGCTTTACCCGGCTTCTCCTATCCCGTGCGCGATCTCTTCGCGGTTCTTCGGCGCGCCTAGCGACCCGGCGAGGTCGCAACTCCGAAAACCCGAATAGCGGCTCCATGGACCGTCCTAGCGGAACGGTAACGTTCCTGTTTTCGGACATCGAGGGAAGCACTCAGCGCTGGGAGCGTCACGCTGCAGCAATGGCGGCCGCGCTGGAGCGCCACGACGACGTGATGCGTGAAGCGATTGAGGCCCACCGCGGCTACGTTTTCAAGGTAATGGGCGATTCGTTCTGCGCCGTATTTCCAACCGTACCCGAAGCCGTCGCGGCAGCGGTGCGCGCGCAACGGACGCTCGGCGCAACGGATTTTTCCAACGTCGAGGGCCTGCGCGTGCGCATGGCACTCCACACGGGAGAGGCCAACGAGCGCGCCGGCGATTACTTTGGGACGTCCGTCAATCGCGTGGCGCGTTTGCTCGCCATCGGTCACGGCGGGCAGGTCCTTCTCTCGGGCAGCACCGCCGATTTGCTCCACGACACGATGCCGGCGGAGCTCGGTCTGCGCGACCTGGGATCGCACTCACTGCGCGACCTCGAACGAGCCGAACGCGTCTTTCAAATCCTCGCTCCCGAACTCGAGGACGTCTTTCCCACATTGCGCTCGCCGCGCCATCGGCCCAACAATCTTCCGCCGAAACTCACGTCGTTCGTCGGCCGTGAAGAAACCGCAGTGAAAATCACAGCGCTGCTGCATCGCGATCGCCTGGTATCGGTGGTCGGCCCGGGCGGCGTCGGGAAGACGCGCTGCGCGTTGGAATCGGCAAACGCACTTTTAGATAGTACGACCGACGGCGCATGGTTCGCCGATCTAGCGCCTCTCGCCGACGCGTCGCTGGTCACCGGCACGATCGCACTAACGCTCGGCGTGCGCGAAGCGCCGAATCGGCCGCTACTCGAAACGCTCGCGGAGTACCTCGAACCGCGGCACGTGCTCGTGATCCTCGACAACTGCGAGCACCTTCTCGACGAGGTCCGCCGGATCGCCGCCGAGCTGTTACGCAAATGCCCGCATCTGCGGCTCCTGGCAACCAGCCGCGAACCGCTCGGCATCGGCGGCGAACAGGTGCTGCGGCTGCCGTCGCTGGACGCTTCGGCATCCACGGCGCTCTTCGCCGATCGCGCGGCGGCCGCCGACTCCCGCTTCGCGCTCACCAACGAAAACCGAGAACCGATCTCGGCAATCGTCACCCGCTTGGACGGGATGCCGCTGGCAATCGAGCTAGCCGCGGCACGGGTCAAGGTGCTCTCGCCGGCGCAGATCGCCGCGCGGCTCGATGAGCGCTTTCGCATGCTCACCGGCGGCGACCGTAACGCGTCGGCACGTCTACAAACGCTCCGCGCGACGATCGACTGGAGCTACGATCTACTCGAAGCCCGAGAGCGCGAACTCTTCCGGCGCATCGCCATCTTTGCGGGCAGTTTCGGCCTCGCGGCGGCATCCGAAGTCTGCGGCGCGTACGGTGACGTGGACGAATGGGAGACGCTCGACCTTCTCAGCGCGCTCGTCGACAAGTCACTGGTCCTGGCCGTACCGGCCGGCGACGAGCAGCGCTATCGCCTGCTGCAGTCGATGCGCGAGTACGGGCTCGAACGGCTGCGCGAAGCGGGCGAAGAGGAGCGCGTTGCCGATCGCCACGCCGCCCACTATGCCGGCCTCGTCGTGGAGCTCGCTCCGCTGGTCGAAGCACTAGAAGACGAACGATGGCACCGCATCTGCGGCATCGAGCTCGACAATCTTCGCGCCGCGATCGACTGGACGCTGGTGCGCCGGCACGGTCCCGCCACCGGCATCGCGTTGCTGGCGGCGCTGGAGTGGCCGGAAATCTTAACCACGCCGCACGAAGCGCTGCGCTGGTACGAACGCGCTGCGGACGAGAGCGCGGAAATGCCGGACGCCCTCGCGCACGCGCGCATCCTGCGCCATTGCGTGCTGCTCGAATGGCTCGTCGGAACGTCGCCCTCGCAACGCCAAGCGACGGCCGAACGTGCCGTCGAGGTCGCCCGAAGCAGCGACGATGCCAACGAAATTTCACGCGCTCTAGCAAATCTCGGCGCGTGTTATCGCTCCGCCGGGCGTTTCGACGAAGCCGAAGCCGCTTTCGTCGAAGCCTACGAGAATCCGGACCGTCTGTCGCGTTTGACAGCCAACGCGGTGTTGCGTTTGTGGGCGGTTACCGATTTGCAACGCGGCGACGTCGAGTCAGCGCGTCACCGTTTTCTCGAAGTGGCGCGATCCGAACGAGCCGGCAGTGAAGCCCACGCGAGCGCCTTGTTGAACCTGGGCGAGCTCGAATATGCGACGGGCAACGTCGAGGAAGCCCGCGATGCAGCGCGGCGCGCGCGAGAAACCTACGCCGCGTTCGATTCGACCTATCTCATCATCGTGCTGGGGAATCTCGGCGCGTATGCGATGGCCGCCGGCGACCTCCAAGAGGCCGTCGAGCATCTGCGCGACGCCCTGCGGCTGGTTAGGCGTACCGGCCAAGGCTGGCTGACGACGGTGCTGGAGCATCACGCACTGCTGGCCGCGCTGCACGAACGTCACGAGCGCGCCGCCACGCTCTTCGGATTCACCGACGCTCAGTATCGCAAGCGCGGTGAAGTCCGCCAACATACCGAGCGCACCGGCTACGATCGTCTGGTCGCACTGCTTGCTCAAGCCCTCGAGAGCGGCGAGCTCGAGCGATTGACCGGTGCCGGCGCTGCCTTGACCGAGGAAGAGGCGCTTGCCGCCGCCGCAGCGATATACGAAGAGCTACTCGATAGTGAGAGCACTTAACATAATAGGAGATCGAGGCAATGTCTGAAGCAAAATCGGAACTTCATAAGGCACTGGAGGAGCACGGCCGAGCCATCGAGACGATTCACCAAAAGCTGGCGGCGATGCCGGGCTGTGACAAGGAACGCTTAGCGGGAGCC
>CAZMPP010000022.1:0-16366 GCA_964568035.1 uncultured bacterium | reverse complement strand
AATGCTTGCGAGTCGAGCGTTCGCTCGACGCCGTCGAGCGTCACCAGAGGCTCGCCTTCGCGCGCGTTGCGAACGATCAGATGCGAATCTGGGATCGCGGCCGCATCGTAGAAGTGTAGCGGCTGGCCGGTCTCGAGCATCACGTAGTTCGAGACGTCGACGAGGTTGTTGATCGGGCGCTGCCCGGCGAGGGCCAATCGGACGCGCATCCACGCAGGGGCCGTGCCGACCCGAACGCCGTCGAAGCGCTGTGCGATGAAGCGGCGGCAATCTTCGGATTCGATCGTTACGTGCGGCTCGGTTCCGCGAGGCTCGGCCCCGCGGCCGGGATTTTCGAACGAGGGGGCGCGCAGCGGCGTATCGTACGATGCGGCCAGCTCGCGCGCGAGTCCGAGCACCGACATCGCGTCCGGCCGGTTCGCCGTAATCTCGACGTCCAGGACCGCAGTGTCGAGACCGAAGACTTCGACGACGTCGCTGCCGAGCGCGAGCGATTCGTCCATCTGCATGATGCCGTCTTCGAACCACTCGGCGGGCAATGCCAGCTCTTCGGCGGAGATCATCATACCTTGCGATGCGATGCCACGCATGGTGCGCGGGGCGATCACCATTTCGGGGAGTTGCGCGCCGATCGTTGCAACGGCGATCGTTTGACCCGCCGCAACGTTTGTGGCTGCCGTCGCGATGGTTAGCGGTTGTTCGCCGCCGACGTCGATCTGGGCGACTTGCAGGCGGTCGGCGTTGGGATGGCGTTCGAGCGCGGCGATGCGCCCGATTACCACGCCCGAGATAGCCGGCCGCCGCTCGACGGCGTCGACCGGAAAGCCGAGCATGGCCAAGCGATCGGCGATCGCGACGTCATCGGCCGGCAGCGCGACGAACTCGCGCAGCCAGCTTATCGGAACTCGCACAGCTGCTCGAGAAAATCGGGCTCGCTCGTGATGAAGCGACGGATGTCGTCCACTTGGTAACGCGCCAACCCCAAGCGCTCGACTCCGAAACCGAACGCCCACCCGGAATACTCGGCCGGGTCGTACCCGACCTCGCGCAGCACGTTGGGATGAACCATCCCCGAGCCGCCCAACTCGATCCAACCCGAGCCGCCGCACATATTGCACGACACCGCTTCGGCCAGTACGCCGCTTCCCTTGCACTTCGGGCAGGTCGTGTCGACCTCTGCGCTTGGTTCGGTGAAGGGAAAGAACGACGGCCGGAAACGGACGCGTTGCTCGGGCCCGAAAAGCTCTTGGCAGAGGCCGGCCAGCATTCCCTTGAGATGCCCGAAGTGGATGTCGCGCGCGACGAGCAGTCCCTCCATCTGGTGGAACTGAAAGAGGTGGCGCGCGTCGACGGCATCGCGCCGGAAGCACCGTCCCGGGGCAAAGATCGCAACGGGCGGACGATGTTGCTGCATCGTGCGGACTTGCATCGGCGACGTATGCGGCCGAAGCAGCACCGAATCGCTCAGCCAGAACGAATCGAAACTCTCGCGCGTCGGATGATCGGCGGGAATGTTGAGTGCGTCGAAGTTATAGTAGTCCGGTTCGGCTTCGGGGCCGATGACGATAGCGAAGCCGTGACGCGCGAAATATGCGGCGCTGTCGTCGATGATCCGCCGGACCGGATGAATCGAACCGGTTGTGGGCGCAACCGCGGGGAAGGTTACGTCGATCGACGTTGCCAGCTCGGCGTCGAACCGTCGCGCCTGCAGCCGCGCAACCGCTTCGCCCAAGTGCGACTCCATGGCGTCGACCGCGTCGTTGATTTCCTTACCGGCGTTGGGACGTTCGCTGTGCGGAAGCGAGCCGATCGTCCGCCGCACCATCGTTACCTCTCCGTTTCGGCCGAGATATGCGATGCGCACGTTTTCGAGCGCCGGTTCGTCGGGCGCAGCGTCGGCCGCCGCGATCAAACGGCGCTTCAAATCGGTGAGTTGCTCTGCCAGTTCCGTCATCGCTATTTCAAAGCAAAACGCCCGGTTGATGGTACGTTACCGGGCGCTTCCAGAAACCGGCGGCGAATCTTTCGCTTAGGGCCGGATCGTTCCAAATCTTTTAGCTTGGTGCCGGTGATGCGTGTAGCCTTCGATAAGCCAAATAGGCGTCGATGGAACCCGTTTGGGCGAAAAGCCTCCAGAAGAGATTGGACGTTGCCATATCGCTTGAGTCTCCTTCTAAGCCGTCGGCTCCAGGCGGCCCCACGTCGGGAATGGGCAGAGTATAACATGCGTCGTGGGGCGCCGGTAGTCTTGACTTTTTGCCTTAAGAGTACTCTCTTGACAACGATTGCGCAGGCACCCGCCCGAGCGTTTGCCGGCATGCAAGGAAGAGCCCGATCGACCCCGCTACGGCCGCGCTTAAGCTCTCGGTCCGGCCGCTCATCGGAATGGCGAGCAAGCGGTTGCAGAGTGCTTCCCAGCGACCCAACCCGTGCCGCTCGTGGCCTACCGCCAGCACTGAACCCTGGGCAAACGTCTCGCTCGCGATATCGTCACCTCCGGCCTGGAGTCCTAGCAGGGTTCGCCCGCTGGATTGCAAGGCGGCGCCAAGCTCTTGCGGCTCAATCGAGGCCAGCGCCAACCGAAAGGCTGCCCCCATCGAGCCGCGCACGACTTTGGGATGGTACGGGTCCACGCCCAGCGTCCCGAAGAGGACGCCGCGGCAGCCAAAGGCGTCGGCCGAACGGAGCAGGCCCCCGGCATTGGCCGGATCGTTGAGGTCGGCCAGCAGCAGCAGCGGCCCCGGGAGCTGCAGCACCTCCTCGAGCGTGGCCGGCCGAATCGGGCTCACGGCAAGGATGCCGCTCGGAGAATCGACGTCGGAGATGCTCTGGGCGGTCCGCGGCTCGACCAGGTAACAGGGGATGCCGGCGAGATCGAGCTCGCGTACCAGCGGCATCGCCTCATAGGCGGCCTGCGTCACGTAGAGTTCCTCGATCGGCAGCTTTGCAGCCCACGCATCCGCAAGGAGCGTGGCGCCCTCAAAAGCATAGCGCCGTTGCTCGCGCCGCCCTTTTACGGTCCGCAGCGCGCGGACGTGCGTTAGACGCTCGGCTTTGCTTCCGAGGTGCGCTGCCATGGCTTCTAAGGCCCCTGTTTCCGGCGGGTAATCCAGGCGCGCGTAGCGATCAAGATTAGCCCGGAAAAGAGGCCGGCGAGCGCGATGGCGATCTTGTCGTTGAAGTGATGGGGCACCAGCGTGCGCACCAATAAATAGACGGCGGCAACGAAGACCGTCAGGAAGTACGCTAGCCAGCCGATTTCGGCGACGACGGACGATGATCTGGAAGGCACGAGCAGTGCGGCTTGGTTACGAGGCGTGATGCGCTCGTTCCGCCAAGCCAAGGCGAATGGAGGAAGTTCCGCAACTACTGCGCTCGCGCCCGATTTTCGAAGGGCGCGTCTTCAACGTGCGCGTCGACGACCTGCGCTACCCCGACGGAAGCGAGCATCGCGTCGACGTCGTCGACCACGGCGCATCGCTGGCAATCGTCGCAACCCCGTCGTCCGGAAGGCTAATCCTCGTGCGCCAATACCGTCATCCCGCCGGCGTGCCGCTGTGGGAGATTCCAGCGGGGACGGCAGAGCCGGGCGAGACGTTGCTGGACGGCGCCCGCCGCGAGTTGCGGGAGGAGACGGGCTATCGCGCCGGACGCATTCGACCCATCGGCGCGACGTGGATGACGCCGGGCTTCTGCTCCGAGGTCATGCATTTTTTTCACGCGGACGGGCTCGAAGAGGGAGAGCCCGCCTTCGACGATGACGAACGAATAGAAACGGCGAGCTTTACTTGGGAGGCAGCTTGGGGCTTGGTCGCCCAAGGAATCGCCGATGCAAAAACCTTGCTGGCACTATTTTGGCTGCAGGGCGGCGAAGATGAATTCGGAAGTGCATTTGGTCGATAGTTAGAGTAAGGATCCGCGTCGCCGTTGCTAACCGACGCGGCAGAATCGGTCTTGGAGGTAACGAAGTGGAGATACCGAGCGACATGGATAGCGTGCTCCGGCGATTGTTGGAGCCTAGGCGTGACGGTGCTCAGCAATCGGTTTTAGCACCCGAAGACGAAGCCTACCTCAACTCGCTGATCGACTCCGTACGCGCGGGGCGCCGCGCGGTCTTGATCGTCGAAGACCTCGACGAGCGTTTGCGCTACATGTTCAGCAATGCCACGCGCGCCGAAGCGGTGACGATGCTTGGAAAGGTCGTTGAAGCGACCGGCCGGCGTCTAGCCGAGGGCGACGAGTAGAACGGGTCTGTCAGGCTACGAGCGCGATGCCGTCGATCTTCCCGTCGGGTGCAAGTTCGAACTGGTAGTGGTACTGGCCGCGCGTATAACGTACTAAAAACTCATAGAGCGTATCGCCGTTCGCCTCGGTGCTGCTGGAGATCGGCACCATTGTCTGCAGCGTACCGAGCGCCGCAAGATTCTCCCGGGCGATGAGATCGTCGGAGAGATACGCGTCGAAGGCCGGCGTCAGTTCCGATCGATCGAGATGGCCCGAAGCCAACCGTTGCAAGCACTCTTTAGCGCGTGCAATTATTGCATTGTCGAGCCGCGCCGTCGTCGGGGGAACGAGGATGTCGAGAATGCGCGAGCCGATCTCTTCGGGAATCGTGACGCCGCCGCCGTGCACCGAATCGGCATTGGAGAGCACGATTACGGCGACGTGCGCGGCCGGCAGCAGCGCATTCATCGAACGATACCCGGACGTCTCGCCGTTCGACCAGACAAACTCTTTGCCGCCGCGCCGATCCACGACCCAACCCATTCCGTAGTGCGTCGGGCCCTTCTGCGCGCTCGGGGCGGTCATCGTGCGAAGCGCGTCGACGCGGAGCAGAATCGGCATCTCGACGTCCCACTTGGCGAGATCTTCGATGGTGGAGACGAGCCCGGCGTATCCGCTCATCCAAGTTGGATCCGGGGAAGATGCGGGGGTAAAGCCCTGATGCGTCCAGGTATACCCGACGGCGTGGTCGGATGCGATCCCGCTATCGCCGGCCAGGAAACTGTGATCCATGATCAGCGGGATGAAAACGTGCTGCTCCAGGTAGTCCGAAAGCGGCACACCGGCAGCGCGCTCGACGATTAGTCCGGCCAGCAAATAGTTCAGCGGATTATCGGCGTACGCCGCGCCCGGCGTCACCGTGAGGTTCACCTTATCGATTGCGTCATCGATTGCGTCAAAGAGATCGGCGAACTTCAGGGGGCGCGTTTGGTCGAATGCGGGGCCGTGTAAGCGACGCGGGTCGGGTAATCCCGACGTCTGCGTCAGCAACTGGGTAATCGTGACGTCGCGGGCGGCTTTAAACTCGGGAACGAATTTGGAGACCTTGTCGTCAAGGCCGAACTTACCGGCCTGCGAGAGCATCAAGACGGCCGAGGCCGTGAACTGCATCGTCATCGTGCCGGCGTAGAACTCGGTCTCCGGCGTCATTGGAACGTGCTTTGCCACGCCGGCGAAGCCGAATCCGCGCGCATAAACGAGTCGCCCATCCTCGACCACCCCAATGGCAATACCGGGGGTACGTCCCGAATGGACCTCATTTTTTCCGAGCCGGTCGATCTGCCCGGCAACCGAAGGCGCGAGCGTGAGCCCGACCTCGGCCGGTGCAGGCCGCGGCACAAACGCCGCGACACCAAAGACCACAGCCGTCGAAAAGACGGCGCGCCAACCCCTCATGACGCGAAGATTATACTACTTTTGGGCGGCCTCCCGCGCCATGCTTAGTAGCCTGCCAAACGTTTTAGCGTCGGAGACGGCCAGATCGGCCAGGGCCTTGCGATTGAGACTGACGCCCGACTTCTTCAGTCCATGCATGAAAGTCGAGTAGGAGAGCCCCTCGCGACGGGCGGCGGCGTTGATCCGGCTTATCCATAGCGAACGGAAATCGCGCTTGCGGACGCGGCGGTCGCGGTAGGCATAGGCGAGCGATTTGAGGAGCGCTTCGTTTGCTACCCGGTAGTTGCGGCGCCTCGCTGCCCGGAAGCCCTTGACGAGCTTCATTACCTTGCGGCGGTGCTTGAGGCCGTGTACTCCGCGTTTGATGCGTGCCATTAATTCAGCCCCTCCTTAAACCAGATAGGGAATCGTTGGAGCCAAGCGCTTCAGATCGCCCTTGAAGGTGTGTTGATCTTTGCGGAACTTGCGCTTGCGTTTGCGCGATTTCTTGCTCAGAATGTGTCCGCATCCGTCGAACTGGTGACGGTGCATCACCTGCCCGGTTGCGGTCACTTTAACTCGCTTGGCGGTCCCGCGGTGGGTTCGAATCTTAGGCACTGGTTGGCTCCTTCGCTTGCGTTTCGTCTACGGTCTCTTCAGTTTGCGTTTCGTCCACGATCTCGGCCTCTTTAGCCTCGCGCTCACGCACCACCGAGAATTTCGGCGGCCCCGTCGGATTCGCGCGCGGCGCCATGATCATGAACATATTCTTTCCTTCAAGTCTCGGTTCGCGCTCGACCGCCGCCAGTGGCGCCAAGTCTTGCGCCATCCGATCGAGCAGCCGGCGCCCGAACGATGTATACGTAATTTCGCGCCCGCGGAACATGATCGTCACCTTGATCTTGCTCCCGTCGAGCAGCAGCCGCTCCGCCATCCGCGCCTTCGTCTCGTAGTCGTGCGTCTCGATCTTCGGCCGCAGCTTGACTTCTTTGAGCTCGAAGTGGCGCTGCTTCTTACGCGCGTCCTTATCTTTCTTGGACTGCTCGTATTTGAGACGCCCAAAATCCGCGATCTTGCAGACGGGTGGCTGAGCGGTCGGCGAAACCTCGATTAAATCGAGTCCGGCGCTTCGCGCGCGTGCCAACGCGTCTTCGGTTTGCAGAATCCCGAGTTGATTTCCGTTTTCATCGATCACTCGGACCGTACGAATGCGTATCTGATCGTTGATGCGTAGAGGTCTTGCTATGAGGTCATCTCCATAAATGAAAAAGGCGCCGCCGGAGCAGCCCCACCATGGAACCAGCCGTGAGTTCCTTTAAGTGAAGACCGGATCGCCCGCAGGCATCCGGTGAGCGGTACGAGCCGCTGCTTCGGCCCGGCTAACATATCACGCCGGTCTGGGGGAATGTCAAGGGCGCGTCTGAGCGGCCGTCAATGCCTCGGCAAAGCGATCTAAAAAGTAGGCAATAGCCTCGTCGTCGATGACCAACGGCGGGGCGATTCGCAGGACGTGAGGCCGGCAGTCCTTAGCCGCAACCCCACGCTCGAGCAGCGCCGAACTCAGATACTTGGCCGGAAACTTTAGGTCGACGCCGATCAACAGGCCGCGGCCGCGGATCTCGGCGATCGCGGGTGAGCCGATGGCACGCAATCCGGCCATTATCTTGGCGCCGGCAGCGCGTGCCCGGGCTGGAAGCTGCTCGTTCACCGTGACCTCGAGCGCTGCTTGTCCAACCGCACAGGCAAGCGGGTTGCCGCCGAACGTACTGCCGTGATCGCCGGGCTCGAAGAGGTTCATGAGCGCGTCGTTGGCGAGCGCCGCCGAGACCGGGTAGTAGCCGCCGCCCAAGGCTTTACCGACGATCAGTACGTCAGGTTTGACCTCTTCGTAATCGCACGCGAAAAGATCGCCGGTGCGGCCGAATCCCGTCTGCACTTCGTCAGCCATCATCAAAACGTCGTGCTCGCGGCAGAGCGCCCAGACGCGCTTTAAGAAGCCGTCGGGCGGAATGTTGACGCCGCCTTCGCCCTGAATCGGCTCGATCAACACCGCGCACGTGTTGCGATCGATCGCGGCCTCGAGTGCTCCGGAATCGCCGAACGGTATCACGACAAATCCCGGAACGAACGGCCCGAAGCCGGCACGATACTCCGGCGTAGAGCTGGCGCTGATCGCGGTCATCGTGCGACCGTGAAAGTTGTTGGCGAAGACGACGATCTCGGCGCGATCTTCGGGGATGCCTTTGACCGCATAACCCCAACGCCGCGCCAACTTCACCGCCGTTTCGACCGCTTCGACGCCGGTATTCATCGGCACGGCTTTGTCGTAACCGCAGAGCCGCGTCAGCTGCCCGAGAAAACCGGCGAGACGATCGTTGCGCATCGAGCGCGACGTAAGCGTGATGCGTGACGCCTGTTCGACGAGCGCGGCGTAAATACGCGGGTGACAGTGTCCTTGATTGACGGCGGAGTAGGCGCTAACACAATCGAGATAGCGCCTGCCGTCAACGTCCCAGAGCCAAACGCCCTCGCCCCGCTCAACGACCAGATCGAGCGGCGAATAGGTATGTGCGACGTAGCGATCCTCGTCGGCGATGAGCTCGCGCGAGCGCCCTGAGAGGAGATACACGCCCTTGCTCTTAAGGACTTTTACTTGGCAACCTCCTTTTCGCGTCTCGAGCGGCTTATGGCTCATGACCACCCTGGCGTCGCCCCTGCCGGACGCACGATCGCCCATATCCATTCGCACCGTGCGGAGCGCGTCTTCCTACTGCTGCACGGCATGAGCACGACGCCGGCACAGTTCGAGCGCGTCGCTTACGACCTGTACGAGCGCGGCCATAACGTTCTGGTTCCGCGACTTCCGCACCACGGGCACGCGGACCGGTTGTCACCCGCACTCGAGCGGTTGCGTGCCGAGGAACTTTACGACGCCGTTGCCGAGTACGTTGAGGTCGCGCAAGAGCTTGGCGAACGGATTACGGTTGCCGGTTTTTCGCTGGGCGGTCTGCTCGCCGCGTGGATCGCGCAGCGCTACCCGGTGGAGCGTTCCGTTCCGATCGCGCCGTTCTTCGGCGTTTCCCTGATTCCGAATCGTTTGATGGGTCAGGTCGCCGAACATCTCTTACGCGTACCGAACCGCTTTCATTGGTGGAATCCGATTCTGCGCGAGCGCCATACGTCGTCGCACGGATACCCGCGCTACGCGACGCACGCGATCGGGCACGCGCACCGTATCGCTCGCGTGCTGTTCGACGAGGCGCGAGAACATCGTCCCGCTGCCGAGCACGTAACGATTGTCGCCAACGCAACCGAGGTTGCCGTCAACAACTATGCGATTCGCCGCCTCTATCGCATGTGGCACAACCATCGCCCCGAGAGCGTCGAGCTCGCCGTGATTCGGGGCTTGCCGCTTTCGCACGACATCGTGACGCCGATTCGGCCGTGGCGGCTCGCGGACCGCGTTCATCCGCATCTGCTCAAAGCAATCGACCCGCAGCGCGAAGCGGTCCTGGCTTAACCTTACACCGATACGTTCCGGAACGCCGTTGCAACCGGAGAAACGATGTTCTTGGGCAACGACGCCCGAGATGCGCGTTTACCACGATGAGGAGTGGGGCGTTCCCTTGCACGACGACGACCGGCTCTTCGAGATGCTCGTGCTCGAGGGAGCTCAAGCGGGCTTGAGCTGGGTGACGGTTTTACGCAAGCGGGCGCGGTATCGCGAGCTTTTCCGTGCGTTCGACCCGGCCGCAGTGGCGCGCATTACCCCAGCGCGTGTCGAGCGCCTAATGCTCGACCCCGGTATTATTCGCAATCGCGCCAAGATCGAGTCGGCGATTACCAACGCGCGCGCCGCACTCGACGTGCAAGAAGAGTTTGGAAGTTTAGACGCGTTCCTTTGGCAGTTCGTCGACGGCGCGCCGATTCTTAACAAGCCGCGCCGCACCCAAGACCTCCCGGCCTCCACGCCGCGCTCGGAGGCGATGAGCCGCGAACTCGCTCGCCGCGGCTTCCGTTTCGTCGGTCCGACGATCTGCTACGCGTTCATGCAGGCGACTGGCATGGTAAACGATCATCTCCTGCGCTGCGCTTGGCGTCTTCGCCTTTAACGCGTCGCCGGCGCGCTCGTACGACGACGCGGTCGAGCGCGCGACGGCGCTGGTGTCGCGCGATGATGCGCGCATTTTGCCGCAGGCGCGCACCGAACTTCTCACCATCGGGCGGCGCTCGGAGCTCTCCGTCGTGCTCTTGCACGGGCTGACCAATAGCCCGTCGCAGTACTCGGCGTTCGCGCCAATGCTCTTCGAACGGGGCATTAACGTGCTGGTGCCACGCATGCCCGAACACGGCGACCGAGACCGCATGACGACGCGAATCGCCGGAGTTACGCCCGAGGCGTTAGTACGCGCGGCGAACGAAGCGGTGGACGTTGCCTGCGGTCTGGGCGAACGCATCGGGGTGTTGGGCATTTCGATGGGCGCTTTGCTGGCTGGCTACTGTGCGCAGTTCCGGCGCCTCGACGTCGCGGTCTTAATCGCGCCAAACTTCGGGCTCTTACGTCTTCCGAGATTTGCCGGCCGGCTCTTGTCGTGGGGCTTGCGTGCGTTTCCTAACCGGTTCATGTGGTGGGATCCGCGAGCGCCGGAACGCGCCGGCCCTTTGCCGCCTATCCGCGCTTTCCGACCCGGGTCCTAGGCGGAACGATGTCGATTGCCGACGCGGTGTACGATGCGGCGCGAAGGCAGCCTCCGCTTACCCGGCGCATCGTCACGATCGTTAACCGCAACGACCCGGCGGTGAGCAACGCCGTTACCGAGCAAGTGGTGAAGGGTTGGCAACGGTGGGACCCGCAGGGCGTGAGTTACGTCGAGCTGGAGAATCTTCCGCGCCATCACGACATCGTCGATCCGGAGCAGCCCTTAGCGCGAACCGATCTGGTATATCCGCGCCTTCTCGAGGCACTCGGCGCCTAGCGTTAGATGTAGTCGCGCAGTTTTGGCCAGAGCTGCGAGAGCGGCGTTCGGATTCCCGTGCAGACCGAGATTGGGATGTTCCGTTCGTAGGAGATTACCCACGGCGGATTCGACCGCGCCGCTAGGCGCGCGACGCGGAACAAGCCCGGAAGCCTCGTCGCACCGCAGTCCCCGTTGACGTCGATGATGACGTTGCCGCTGTAACCGTGCGTTCCCCAGAGCCAATAGTTGTTGTGACCCGAGATTGCCGGCGGCAATCCGTAGGCGCCGCCGAAAAAGTCGACCGCGGCCGCTTCTCCGTAGTTGCTCGCGACTACGACGGCCTGCGCCCGTTGTGCCGGGGGCAACGAACGATAGACCTTCGCAATCGTCGCGGCCAGTTCGGGCCAGCCGTGCATGTCGGCCCAGTCTTCGGGCAGTACCGAGCTCCGATGATGCTCGGTTGCCATCGCCGAGCGCTGAATATGCAACAGTTGACCGACGAACGCCGAGTAGCGCACCATTGCCGGCTCGGAGAGCACCGGCAGCGAGAAGGGTGCGAAGAAGAACCAGGCCGCGACGACGGCCGTCGCGATGGCATAGCGCAGAGCCGGCGCCCTAACCCACCGCTCGATCGCGACGCCGCCGGCAGCCATCAGAATCGGATAGACGTCGGCGGGATAGTAGTGTTTGGCATGCAGCGCGATCATCATTGCAATCAGAACGATGTAAGCGTAGCCAAGAAATCGTGACGGGCCGTCGCGCAGCAGCGCGATGAGACCTGCGAACCAGATCGGCCATGCGAAGAGATTGGTCAGCAACAGCTGTTGAAAGAGAAACAGCGCCGGGCTAACGGCGACGTTCTTTCCCTGCTGGCCGTTACGCAGAAGCTCCCACATCGGAAAACCGTGCAGCGCCTGCCACACAACGTTCGGCAGCGCGACCAGTAATGCCAGCGCGGTGCCGGCCAAAAACCAGCGCGTTGCCAGGATGCGGCGCTGCGGCGTAAGCAGCAGTCCGATGACGAGCGCGACGGCGAAGAAGAGTGCGCTGTACTTACTCTCCAGCGAAAAGCCGATGGCCCCACCGGCTGCCAACCACAAACGCTCGTTGCCGCCTTTGGCGATGCGCAAGACGTACAGCGCGGCCAGCGGCCAGAGCCAAAGCCCGACCATGTCAGGCCCAACCTTGGCGCCGAAACTTTCCAGAACGCCGGCGGCGAGGTATGCCAGGACGGCGAGCACTTGGGCGAAGACGCCGCCGCCCATTTCGATCGCCAGCAGACACGTGACGTACGCGCCGGCTGCAGCGAAGAGTGCGGGCAAGGCGCGCAACGCGAAGAGCGAGTGGCCGAAGAGCTGTGAGGCGGCGGCTAAGAGCGGAACGGCCGGCGGCTGGTCGACGTATCCCCATGCCGGATGAAAGCCGCAGATAATAAAGTACAGCTCGTCGCGAAAGAAGCCGTAGTGCGGATTGGCTGCGAGATGCAGCACGACCGTAAAGAGCGCGGCGAGCGCCGGAACGCGCCGGCTCAATTAGGTTGGGTCGAAGGCGCCGGTGAGAATCATGCGCTCCGATAGCTCGCGCGCGCGCCGGTAACGGCTGCGCGTTTCGTCTCCGGCGCCGGCGGGCAGCTCGCGCAGAATGCGATCGAGCTCGTCTTCGAACATCGCGCCAACCGACGCGGGCGTATATTCCCCGGGATAGCGCAGCCGCTGGGCAATCATCAACCGATAGATTCGGTCGGTGGCCAGATCTTCCATATAACCGTCGAGCAGGCTCGCGCCGCGTCCCTCCAAGACGCCGTGGCGGTAGCGAATCACCGTGCGCACCGCGGCGCGCGTACCTTCCAGCGTCGTGCTTCCAACGCCGCGCGGTGCCGGACGCAAGTCGGGGTGAGGCGTTTCGAGCGAGGGGCGCTTGTCGAGCTGATTCGGAAGGGGAAACTGCGCCACGGCGATGGCGTTTTGATCGGGATGGCCCGTCCACGCGCCGTCCATCAGGCAGAGCGCTTCGTTGCGTTTATCGCGCTCCAAGACCTCGAGCGCGCGAGCGTTGAGCTCGGTATCCTCGCGGCTAGGATAGAGCGCGGTCATTCCACCGATGGCTAAAATGCCGCGTTTGTGGCAGATCTCCGGCAGCAACGTTCGCACCCTCTGGAAGAACGGCACGTCGATCGGAATGGTGTTGCGATCGGGGAGCAACCAATGCGGGTCCTCGAGGTTGTAGTGAATGAGGCTGGCCATATAATCCCAGCGTCCCAGGTTGAGCCCCACCAGATAGTCGCGCAGGTTGTAGACGAACTCTTCCATCTGGTATGCAAGCGGATGCGACTCCACGAGAGCCATCGCCTTAATCGCGCCCCGCTCCCACTCCATGCCTTCGATTAACGCGTCGAAGACGTCGCGCCACCACAGCGCCTCTTCAGCCGACTCCGATTTTGGAATGTAGATGCAGAGGGGGCGCTGCATCCGGGACGCCCCGACGCGGAAGGCCAACAACGCCAGATCGAAGAGCGAAGCGCTGGTCGCCACGTGAGAGATCACACCGGCTTGCGAGAGATGCAGGCCGCGCACGCGGCTCCAGATCACCGTGTCGCTGGGCGAGATCGCGACCGTTCGTCCGCGCTTGACATCGTCGTACGTTAGCTCGCCGGCTAGCGCTGCGACGATGTTGCGATGGCCGAGCATCAGGTGATCCCAGGTATTGGCCATCGAGTCTTCCAGATCGAGCATCACGCCGGGCGCGCCGGAGTTAAGCATCTTCACGCAGAGCTCGGCGTCGTCGGCCGGCCCGGTCATTTGATTGCGCTGATCGGCGCACCAACTCGGAAGCTCGCTCCGCCACTGGTTCTGCGTCGCTTCCGACGGCCGAAGATAATCGGGCAGTTCGCCGGCGTGGGCGCGGACGAGACGATCCTTGCGGGCTTGAAGCAGCCGCTGCTGCTGCGCCGCGAACCGCTTGTGCAGCGGAAGGTAGAAATCGGCAAAGCCGGCCGGGAGATCGCGCGTGATCGTGAAACCAGCCGGCGCGACGTTCATGACCCTGCCTTAAGCCGATGCTGCAGCGGGGGCGTCGTAAAACTGCTCGGCTTCGGTCGAACCGTGCAGTGCCGTCGTCGATGCCTTCCCTTCGCCGATCACGTTAGCCACTTCGTCGAAGTAACCGGTGCCGACCTCGCGTTGGTGACGCGTTGCCGTGTAACCGTCGGCCTCGCTGGCAAACTCGCGCGCTTGAAACTCGGCGTACGCCGCCATCCCGCGCGCCTTAAAGTCGTGCGCCAGCTCGAAGAACGAATGGTTGAGCGCGTGAAAACCGGCCAGCGTGATGAACTGGAACTTGTAGCCCATCGCGCCGAGCTGTTCGCGAAACGTCGCGATCGAGTTAGCGTCGAGCTTCTTCTTCCAGTTGAAGGAGGGTGAGCAGTTATAGGCGAGCAGCTTCCCAGGATAACGAGCGTGGATCGCTTCGGCGAAGCGGCGAGCCTCTTCGATGCTCGGCTCGGACGTTTCCATCCACAGGAGATCGGCGTGCGGCGCGTAGGCGAGGCTGCGCGCAATACACGCCTCGATACCGGGATTGGTGACGAAGAATCCCTCGGGCGTGCGTTCGCCGGTGAGAAACTCGCGGTCCAGTGGATCGACGTCGCTGGTGACGAGGCGTGCCGCGTTAGCGTCGGTGCGCGCGATGAGGATCGTCGGAACGTCCATGACGTCGGCGGCGAGCCGCGCGGCCACAAGGTGCCTCACCGCCTGCTGTGTCGGGATCAACACCTTGCCGCCGAGATGACCGCACTTCTTCTCCGAGCTCAACTGGTCTTCGAAGTGCACGCCGGCAGCGCCGGCGGCAATCATTGACTTCATCAACTCGAAGACGTTGAGCGGCCCACCGAAGCCCGCTTCGGCGTCGGCAACGATCGGCAGATACCAGTTCTCGCCTCCCCGGCCTTCGAGGGATTCGATCTGGTCGAGGCGCGCCAGCGCGTTGTTAAGCCGCGCGACCAAGGCTGGGACGCTGTTGGCTGGATAAAGGCTTTGGTCGGGATACATCTGACCGGCCAGATTGGCGTCGGCGGCGACTTGCCAGCCGCTGCAGTAGAGCGCGCGGAGACCGGCCCGGGCTGCTTGGACCGCCTGATTCCCGCTGAGCGTTCCGAGCGCGGTAACGGGCGCCTCGCCTTGAAGGTCGCGCCAGAGCCGCTGCGCCCCCATGCGCGCCAGCGTTTGCTCGGGCACGATGCTGCCTTGGAGGCGGCGCACCGCCTCGGCCGAGTAGCGTCGCTCGAGACCCTTCCATCGGGCATCGCCGGCCCAGCGATCTTGAATCGGGGAAACCTGTCCGTTCGCGCTCATCAAACTCCCTCGCGGAATAATGGATGGCCCAGAGCCGAGTTTGGCAGATATATTGGATGGCTTAGTATTTACTCTTGGACCGATAAGTTATTTACCCAATATTCGCCACCAACGAACCGGAAGTCAAGCCCCAGCGCAGGCGGGACGGTGAGTTTTGCGACGGCTTACGGCATCAGTTCGTAGAGTTCGTGGTAGGCATCGAGCTGCGCATAATCGCGCGCACCCGGGAGGGTCGACACGCTGTGAGGATCCACCAGCACGAAGACGCGCACTTGTCTGGCCCAACGCCGGTAGAGGCCGAGGCGCATCTTGTCGTCGGAGAGGACGATTCTTCCAGGTAGCGAGCCGTCAACGTAGGCCCCGTAAGCCAGTGATGTGGCATCGAGCCAGTCGGCTACGACCGCGCTTCCGGGCGGCACGCGATTTCCAACCGCCTCGATCGCCCAGCGGCCGTTCTCACCCGCAGAGTGATGTAGAAAGCCGCTCTGCGCCGCGAACGCGGAAGCGGCCCCGGTCGCCAAAAAGAGCGCCAACATCCATGTCACGACCGCGTCGCGGCGGGTATGCGACGACGGCGTCAGTGCGCCGAGCAGCGGAACGGCCAGCCACGAGACGAGCAGCCGGTAGCGGCTAACGTCGCTTTCGTTGGGATAGCTAACCGAGAAGAGCAGCCCCGCCATACACGCGGTGACTACCACGAGCGTCGCTCGCCAGCCGCGCCGCCACGCGGCGATAAAACCGCCGGCTAGCAGCAGGGTGACGAGCACGCCGTATTGTTCGTGAATCGTTACGATGAAGGTCCACACCGCGTCGCGTACGTGCATCGGATTGAATGCCGCGAGTAAATACTCCCCACTCTGCGTTTCGCTTCCGGTGACTTCGCGCACGAAGCCGCCGAACGAGCTGGGGTTGTTGTAGTTCCAGAAGATTCCGCCGCCGGCGCCGGGCAAGGCAGCCGCCGGATCGAGATGATGCGCGACGACGTACGCCGAGCGCAGCGGCAGATACAAATAGAGTAACAGCCCGGCGACGCAAAGCGCGAGCGCTCCGGCGATCAGGCGGCGCGATGGGCGGCGCGGTGCGATCGTTGCTCCAATGGCGAGCCCCGGTAAAATCCATAAGGCATTGGGATGTGCCGCCATGGCAAGTCCGCACAGCGCGAAGGCGGCGAGGAACCGGCGATCGTTTCCTTCGCGCATCCAACGCACGAACAGATAGATCGCCAGCGCGGCGCACATTACGGCGAGATCTTGGGCCTCGGCGCGCGCGGCGTGCGCCCAAACGTTGCGTGAAAAAGCAAACCACAGCGTTGCCAGAAGTGCGATGGCCCGGGTCGCGCCGAACTGCCGGGCGATTCCGTACGCGGCGACGCAGGCGACGGCGATGGCGATCCCGCTCATC
>CAZMPP010000021.1:13649-16822 GCA_964568035.1 uncultured bacterium | reverse complement strand
ATTTGGCGGACGGCAATGTTCTCCAGTAGCGCTGCTCAGAGTACGCTGCTGCAGACCGTTGCTCGCAACTGGTGGGCGCTGCTGATTCGCGGCATCGCCGCCGTAATTTTCGGAATTCTCGCCTGGGTTTGGCCCGGTGCGACGTGGTACGCAATAGCGATCCTCTTCGGAGCGTACGCGCTCGTCGACGGCATCTTCGCGCTGGTCGCCGCGGTACGCGCGGCCGAAGCACACCTGCGCTGGTGGCCGCTTCTGCTCGAAGGCATCGTCGGCATCGTGATTGCCGGGATTACCTTCTACGACGTTCGCATCACCGTGGTGGCGCTCTATTGGACGATCGCGGCGTGGGCATTCTTAACGGGCATCTTCGAGATCGTCGCCGCGTTTCAGTTGCGCAAGCATATCGCCAACGAGTTCTGGCTGATTCTCGGTGGAATTGCCTCTATTATCTTCGCCGGCTTGATGATCTATTTTCCGATTGCCGGCTTTCTGACAATCATTTGGTTGATTGCCGCGTACGCCATCGTCTTCGGAATATTGATGATCGCGTTCTCGCTGCGCTTGCGCAGTCACGCCGAGTTGCCGAAAGCGACCGCGACGAGTTAACGTGTAGCGATGCCTCAAGACGCCGGTACGATCGTCGTCGGCGGCGGTCATGCCGGCGTCGAAGCCGCGCTGGCCGCGGCACGCCTTGGCGTGCCGACCCTGCTGATCACGGGCGAGCCGCAGAAGATCTGCACGCTGCCCTGCAATCCGTCGATCGGCGGGAGCGCCAAAGGACAGCTGGTCCGTGAAATCGACGCGCTTGGAGGCGCCATGGGCCGCATGGCCGACCGCTGCAGCCTGCACGCGCGATTTCTCAACGAAAGCAAGGGTCCGGCGGTGCGCGCACTGCGTCAGCAGATGGATAAGCCGTCGTATGCCGCACTGGCTATCGACTTACTCTCGCGCGAACCGAATCTCACCATCGTCGCGGGCCTGGCCGAGGATCTGCTCGTCGAAGCCGGCGCGGTTCGCGGCGTTGCCTGCAGCGACGGACGACGCTACTACTCCAATCGCGTCGTCCTAGCCACTGGGACGTTCCTAGGAGGGAAGTCCTTCCGAGGAGACGTCGTGCTCGATGAGGGGCGTTACGGCGAGGCGCCGGCCATCGGACTCGCGGCAACGCTGCGCCGCCTCGGCTTTCCGACGCAGCGGCTTAAAACCGGCACGCCGCCGCGAATCGACCGCACCAGCGTCGATTTCACCGCCATGCTCGAGCAGCCGCCAAGTTCCTATCCGCTGCTCTTTTCGTATGCGAGCGAGCCGCGCTTCGCCGGCGAGCAGCTCTCGTGTCACGTAACGCAGACCAGCGAACGTACCCACGCACTGGTTCGGAGTAATTTGCATCGCTCGCCGCTCTACGGACTCGACCTCATCCGCGGAATCGGCCCGCGTTACTGCCCGTCGATCGAAGATAAAGTCGTAAAATTCGCCCATAACCCAACGCACCAGATCTTCATCGAGCCCGAGGGCTGGGACGAACCGACCCTCTACGTCGGCGGCTTCTCGACCTCGCTGCCTGCAGACGTACAACTGGAAATGCTGCAAACGCTCCCGGGACTCGAGTCGGTCCGGATGTTGCGGCCCGGATACGCCGTCGAGTACGACATGGTCTCGCCCATCGAACTGCGCGACACCCTGGAGACCCGCAGGATCGCCGACCTTTACCACTGCGGCCAGCTCAACGGCACCTCCGGGTATGAGGAAGCCGCCGCCCAGGGCCTGGTAGCCGGACTCAATGCCGCCCGAGCGGCGCGTGGCGACGATCCCATCCGCTTGAGCCGGTCCCAGGCGTACATCGGCGTGCTCGTCGACGATTTGGTCAGCAAAGGCGTGGACGAGCCTTATCGCATGCTCACCTCCCGCGCCGAGCACCGGGTGATCCTGCGCCACGATAACGCTGATCTACGGCTCACGCCGGTGGGCCGAGCCGCCGGACTGATCGACGAGGGCGCCTGGGAGGCATTCCGCGAGCGCCGAGCGGCTCTGGAATCGGCCCGAAAGCGCGCCGACGGCACCCGTTTGGGAATAAGCGCTATCGGCGGTGAGCGCTTCGAGGCCGGCGCCACCGTCACCGATGCATTGCGGCGGCCGAATTTGGGATTTTCCGAAATCGCACCCTATCTGGAGGAACCGCTTGACGCCGGAACCGGTGAACGGCTAGCCATCGAGGTCAAAGTTGAGGGCTACGTTCGCCGGGAGCTCCTGGCCATTGAAAAGGCCGCGCGGACCGAAGCCGTCGTCATCCCGGAGAGCCTCGACTATGCCTCGATTCCCCAGCTCTCACGCGAAGCGCGCGAGAAGTTCGCTCGGCAGCGCCCCCGCACGCTGGGTGTCGCCGGGCGGATTCCGGGCGTGACGCCGTCGGATGTTGCGATCCTGAGCGTCTTCGTGCATAAAAACCGGCAGACGCAGGTCGACGCCGAACTCGCCCGCGTGTGACTGCGCTTGAAACGGAGCTCCGGCAAGCCGGCGTCGAGGAGGCGTTCGTCGAGCCGTTGGAGCTTTACGCCGAGCTGGTGCTGCAAGAGAACCGCCGATTCAACTTAACCGGCGCGAAAAATGCGGCTGAACTGGCGGCACACCTCCTCGATAGCCTCACGGTCGCCCCCTTTGTCGCCCCGCCCTACGTCGACGTCGGGTCCGGAGCCGGGTTTCCAGCGATTCCAGTCCTCATCTCCACCGGAGTTCAGACGACCCTGATCGAGTCGAACAGCAAGAAGGCTCGCTTTTTAGAGACCGCTGCGCGGCGGCTCGGCCTGAGAGCCACGGTGATTCCAGAGCGAGCCGAATCGGCTGGACGGCGAGAGGATCTGCGCGACCGCTTTGCCAGTGGAACGGCCAGAGCCGTTGCCTCAGCACCGGCAGCCGCCGAACTGCTGCTCCCCTTCATCGCGCCGGGCGGCCTGGCGATTCTTCAGCAAGGGCGCCTCGAAGCTGCCGAGCGCCAAGCGCTGGAAGACGCCGTCCTGGTTCTCGGCGGCCGGTTCGAAGGGGAGCGCATCGTCGAGGGCGAGCGGCGCCTGGTTCTGGTGCGGAAAGAGGCCCCTACCCCAATACGCTTTCCCCGCCGCACCGGGATTCCGCAGAAACGGCCGCTTTGTTCAACGTGAAACATTTGGGCAACAGAG
>CAZMPP010000021.1:0-13639 GCA_964568035.1 uncultured bacterium | reverse complement strand
GAGACTCTGCGGTACGATAAAGCCGCATGTATCGGCCGCTTCCGCCCGACCTCCGCCTCGCCGCCGTGCTTCCGGCCGGCAGCTTGTACGCCGTGGGAGGCCGGGTCCGCGACGAGCTGCGGACCGATCTGGAGCGCTCGCCTGCTCCGACGAAGGACCTCGACTACGTCGTAACCGGCCTTGCGCTCGAAGAAATTGCCCGCCGCCTAGTGCCGGTTGGGCGAATTGACGTGGTCGGAGCCTCCTTTTCCGTGCTGAAGTTGACCTTCGACGGCCAGACCGTCGACATCGCCCTCCCCCGCCGCGAGCGCTCGATCGGTCTCGTCCATCGGGATTTCGAGGTGCATAGCGGCCCCGACGTGACGCTCGAGCAGGACCTCGGCCGGCGTGACTTTCGCATGAACATGCTGGCTCGGGCGCTTCCTTCGGGCGAGCTGGTAGATCCTTACGGCGGCGAGGCGGACATCCGCGCTCGCCGGATCGACATTTTGACGCCCGAAAGCTTCGCGGAGGACCCGCTGCGGATGCTGCGGGCGGCCCAGTTTTCGGCACGATTCGAGTACGAAGTAACGGCGGAAACGCGGGCGGCGATGGCCGAAGCGGCTCCGCTGGTTCGATCCGTTTCGGCCGAGCGCATCAGCGAAGAGCTGGGCAAGCTCCTCATTCAGGCTCGCCGGCCCTCGATTGGGCTGGAGCTGCTCCGCGAGACCGGCGTGCTGGCGCACCTCTGGCCCGAGCTTCTCGAGGGGGTGGGGGTGGAACAGAATGAGTGGCACGCGTTCGACGTTTGGAACCACAGCCTGGCCACCATCGACGCTTCGTCGCCCGGCGACATAATTTTGCGCTTATCTGCTTTATTCCACGATATCGGCAAGCCCAGGACCAAAGAGGGGCCGCACTTTTATCGACACGAACTGATCGGCGCCGATCTTGCGCGGGAGATGCTGGAGCGATTCCGCTTTGCCAACGACGTCGTTCAAACGACCCAGCATTTGGTGCGGCAGCATATGTATTCGGCCGACCCCGAGCTCAGCGACGCAGCATTGCGGCGATTCATACGCCGGGTCGAGCCGCCGAATATCGAACGTCTGTTCGATTTACGGCACGCCGACATCGCCGGGAGCGGCCTACCCAAGCGTGACGGCAGCAACGAGGCCTTTGAGGCGCGCGTTCACGCCGAACTCGCCCGCAAACCTGCCTTTTCGATTCGCGAGTTGAAGATCGGGGGCAACGACGTCATTGCAGCGCTCGTTGCGCGCGGCGACGTGCACGCTGGTTTTGCCGGCGACGAACGCGTTGGTGACGCGCTGCGCTGGTTATTCGAGCAGGTCACCGATGAGCCCGAACGTAACGAGCGGACCTTGCTGCTGACATTGCTCGAGCAGTATTTGGACTCCGCGGGGTAATGGCGCTGGCTCGCATCATCGCACTGGTCAATCAAAAGGGCGGCGTCGGAAAAAGCACGACGACCGTCAATCTCGGCGCGGCGCTTGCACTCTTTGGTCGTCGCGTGCTCATCATTGACGCCGATCCGCAGGGCAACACGACCACCGGTCTCGGCATCGAAAAAGCGCGTTTAGAACACGACGTTTATCACGCGCTCGTCGGAGAGATTCCGCTCGACCGCATCATCGTTCCGACCGAAATCGAGAATCTCGTCTGCGCTCCGGCGACGATCAACCTTGCCGGCGCCGACGTCGAGCTGGTCGCCGCACTATCGCGAGAAACGCGGTTGCGTCAAGCGCTCGCGCCGATTGCGGGGCGTTACGATTTCGTTCTCATCGACTCGCCGCCGTCGCTCGGTTTGCTGACGATCAACGCCTTGACTGCCGCAGCCGAGTGCATCATTCCGGTGCAAGCCGAGTTTTATGCGCTCGAAGGTCTCGCACAGCTTACCGGCGTTATTTGGCGCGTGCGCGACGCGCTCAATCCAACGCTGCACGTCAGCGGCGTGCTCGTGACGATGTTCGACGGACGCACGCGACTGGCGATGGAAGTCATCAAGGAATTGGAGCGTTACTTTCCCGAGCAGATCTTTAAAACGCAGATACCCCGCAACGTACGTCTATCCGAAGCGCCGTCTTACGGGAAACCTGCCATTCTCTTCGATCTCAAGAGCCGCGGCGCGCAGGCCTACTTGGCGGTGGCGCGCGAGATGCTCGAACCGGCGCGGCGGCTCGCATGAGCACCCCGCGCCGCGGATTGGGACGAGGGCTAGGAGCGCTGCTCGGCGACTCGGCGGTTCCAACGTCAACCTCGCAGGAGTTCGTGCGCGAGATTCCCGTCGCCGAGATCACGCCCAATCCGTTTCAGCCGCGTAAGACGTTCGACCCGGGAGCGCTCGACGAACTGAAGTCCTCGATCGGCGAGTACGGCGTGCTGGTGCCGATCATCGTGCGCCGCCGGGGCGAGAGATACGAGCTGGTCGCCGGCGAACGCCGTTGGCGCGCCTGCGCCGCACTGGGTAAGGCGACGATTCCCGCGATCGTGCGCGCCAGCGATGACCGCCAGTCGCTCGAGTTCGCCATCGTCGAGAACCTGCAACGGGAAAACCTCAATCCGCTCGAAGAGGCGGCCGGCTTCGCCTACCTCATCGAAGAGCACGGCCTCACCCAAGAAGAAGTCGCGCGCCGGCTCGGCAAGAGCCGGCCGGTGGTCGCCAACACCCTGCGGCTGATGGCGCTCTCGGATGCGATCAAGGCGATGCTGGCCGGCGGCGCCCTCTCGGCGGGGCATGCGCGAGCCTTGCTTACCGCCCCGGAGGATCAGCGACTCGTGCTTGCCCAGCGTGCCGTGAGCAGCGGGCTTACGGTCCGTGCCCTCGAGGAGCTCGCGGCCACCGCCAGGCCCCCCCGCCCGGCGCGCGCTAAAACGACGCCGCCGCCGCAAGAACTCTCGCCCGATGAGACGGCCTTTTTGACGCGTCTGCGCGAGCGCTTCGGTACGGCGGTCGACCTGGTACGAGATCGCCGTGGCGGACGTATCGAACTCCGCTTTGCCAGCGACGAAGAGCTCGCGCGCATCGGCGATCTGCTGCTCGACTAGTGTTCTTTCCGCTTTCGCGCATCATCACGCTCGCCATGGCCGCCGTGCTCTGCTTCTTGCTGCTGATACCGATGGCGTTGACGCGGCACAACCTCGGACTGGCAGTCTTTATCGCCCTCGTTTTCTTGGCGTACCTCGCCGGCAATATCGTTCTATGGCAACGCATGCGGACGCGGCGCTAACGCGTACGCGCCGGGCACGTTCGTTGCGCGGCATTTACGTGATTCTTAACGAGCAGCCCGAAATGCCGGCTATTGCAAAGGCGGCACTCGACGCGGGCGTTACGGTGCTGCAGTACCGTGCCAAATTCGGCATCGTGCCAGAACGTTTGCGAGCATTGCGTCTGCTCGCCCGCGAACGCGACGCGGTTCTGATTGTCAACGACGATTGGCGTGCGGCAAAAGCCTTCGATTGCGACGGCGTGCATCTTGGCCCCGACGATAGCGGGTTTGGCGATGTCGACGAGGTTCGCTTCAACTTGCCCGATGTGCTGATCGGTCTCTCCTGTGGAACGATCGAAGAAGTAACGCATGCCAAAGCGGCCGACGTCGATTATCTCGGCATTGGCTGCGTCTTTCCGACGGCGTCGAAAGCCGACGCCGGCGCTCCAATTGGTATTGACGGACTGCGCGCTCTCGCCGCGCAGACGCACCTTCCGGTAGCGGCGATCGGCGGCATCACCTTGGAGAACGTTTCGGAGGTGCGGGCTACCGGCGTCGCGATGGCGGCCGTTATATCGGCTCTTTCCGCGGCGGGTGATCCGCGCAGCGCTGCGGGCGAGCTCATCGCGGCGTGGGGAGGCGGATTGGCCGGCGGCGCGTCGTGACCGCGCCGGTCTGCTCGATCGGGACGACACACCCGTGGAACGTGGCCGGCGTGGGACGCGACATCGTGGTCGGAACGTCGCTCGAGACGCACGTCTTCACCGCCGTCGCTGCGGTCAGCGCACAAGATCGCCGCGGCGTCATCGCTCTTCACGCCGTGCCCGACATGGTGCTATCCGCTCAGCTTGCAGCGCTCCCTTGGGACTCGGCCGGGGCGGCGCGCGTCGGCGCACTTCCGAACGAGTCCGCGGTTCGCATCGTCGCCGCTCAACTCAAGAGCCGTCCGTGGCTTCCCGCCGTCGTCGATCCGGTCTTTGCCGCCAGCCGCGGCGGCGAGCTCGGCGACGAGGCCGCCCGAGCGGCAACTCGTGACGAGCTGGGCACGCTTGCGAACGTAATCCTGACGCCGAATCTCGCCGAAGCCGCATGGCTGCTCGGCGTACCGCAGATCGAGCGGTCCGCAATTTCCGATGCTGCGCTGGCGCTTCGGGCGCGCGGGCCGGCGGCGGTTTTACTCAAAGGCGGCCATCTCGCCGGAGAGCCGACCGACGCATTGGCGACGGCCGAAGGCGTTGCTCTGCTTGGAGAATCGCGCATCGGCGGTTCGATGCCGGGCGCGGGGTGCACGTTGGCAATGGCGCTGGCCTGCGCCCTCGCTGCAGGCTCGCCGTTGCTCGATGCGGTTCGCTCGGCGCGTGCCTACGTTCGCGCCGAGCTCGCGCGGCACTGAGCCGCAGCGCAGGTTCCGCGGCTTCGCTGTAACATTGAGGCGCGGATGACTTCCACTGTTGCGGCGCGCCCGCGCGTCATGTCGGGAATGCGGCCGACCGGCGATTTGCACCTCGGCCATCTCGTCGGCGTTCTAACGCAGTGGGCGAACTTCTGCGACAGCTCCGACGCGTTCTTCGAGATCGCCGACCTTCACGCATACACGACCGACTTCGACGATCCCGCGAAGATTCGCGCCGCCCGGGAACAGATGGTCGCGGTCTGGCTCGCCGCCGGCGTCGATCCCAACCGTGCGACGATTTTTCTGCAATCGGGCGTGCCGGAGATCAGCGAACTCTTCGTGCTGCTTTCGATGATTACGCCGGTCTCATGGCTCGAACGCGTACCGACCTATAAAGGACAGATCGAAGCGCTGGGCCAGCAGATCGCTACCTACGGTTTTCTCGGGTACCCGCTGCTGCAACTCTGCGACATCGCGATCGTGCGCGGCCAATACGTGCCGGTCGGGCGCGATCAAGTCGCGCACCTCGAGCTCGGCCGCGAAATCGTTCGTCGTTTCAACCATCTCTACGGCGATGGCAGCGACATTCTCGTCGAGCCGCAGCCGACGCTTTCGGAGTTCCCCGAAGTCCCCGGCACCGATGGACGCAAGATGAGTAAATCGTACGACAACGCGATTCTCATTGCCGACGACGAAGATACGACGACGCGCAAAGTGCGTTCGATGATTACCGATCCGCAGAAAGTCCGCCGAGGCGATCCCGGCCGCCCGGAAATCTGTCCGGTCTTCGCGCTCTGGCGTTTCGTCAATCCGCTGCGCCTCGACGGCATCGCCGCCGAATGCCGTTTGGGCGCGTTAGGTTGCGTGCAAGACAAAGGCGATTTTGCCGAACAGCTTAACGCCTATTTGCGCCCGGTGCGCGAACGCTACGCCGCCTACCGCAGCGATCCAGGTGAAGTGCAACGAATCATCGCCGACGGCACGGCCCGCACGCGCGAAATCGCATCCAACGTCATCTCCGACGTTAAAAAGGCGATGCGCCTAACGTAAGATTAACTTTTGAAGTGCGGTAGGTGCTTCGCGATGGACTCCAATGCCCAGTCGATGTCGTCGAGCGACGCGGCATACGAGAAGCGCAGATAGCCTTTGCCCGCGGCACCGAACGAGGACCCTCCGCCGCACGCGACACCACCGTCTTCCAAAAGGAACTTCGCCAACGCGCGATCGTCTTGCGTGATCGAGCTGACGTTGGGGAAAGCGTAGAATGCGCCTTCGGGCAGCAGACACGAGATGCCCGGGATCTGGTTGAGGCCGTTGACCAAACGGTCTCGGCGCTGGCGGAAGATCTCGTTCATGCGCAGGACGGGCTCGTCGGAACCGGTCAGCGCGGCAACGCCGGCCATCTGCACGAACGTCGCGACGCAACTGAACGTGTTGTTGTTGAAGAGTGTAATCGTGCGCGCCAGCCGCTCGGGCGCAATCGCGTAGCCAAGCCGCCAGCCCGTCATTGCGTACGCTTTCGAAAATCCGTCTACGACGATCGTGCGCTCGCGCATTCCCGGCAGCGACGCGATCGACAAATACTCTTCGTTGAGATAGAAGTTGCGGCTGTAGATTTCGTCGGCTAAAACCAGAAAGTCGAAACGCTGTGCCAACTCGGCGATGCGCTCGAGATCGGAGCGCGTGAGCACGCCGCCGGTCGGATTGTGCGGCGAGTTGATGACGACGACTTTGGTCTTTTCCGAAACGCGCCGTTCCAGCTCGTCCAAGTCCATGCGCCAGTTGCGCGACTCGAGAAGCGGAATGGCGTGAATTTTGGCTTGATGGTAGCTCGCGCACGACGCATATGCCGGATAGGCTGGATCGAAGTAGACGAACTCGTCGCCGGGATTGAGCAGCGCGCTCAGCGTGTTCCAGATGATCGGCTTTGCGCCGGGGCCGATGACGACGTTCTCCGGTCCCCATTCAGGCGTGACGCGCCGGAAGCGGCTGGCATACTCGGCGATCGTCGCGCGCAGCGGTAAGATGCCCGACGACGGCGTGTAATGCGTGTTATTATCGTAGAGGGCGTCGACCGCAGCTTTCTTGATCTCGGCCGGCGTGTCGAAATCCGGCTCGCCGATCTCCATGTGCACGACGCGCCTTCCTTGCGCTTCGAGTTCGCGCGCTCGCGCTAAAATCTCGAATGCGTTCTCGGAGCCTAGGCGCTCTACCGCAGCGGCCAAGCGATCTTCGTGAACTGCAAGCATGCTATCGTTACCCTCTCCGGAAAAGCGCGTGTTTTAAAGCTCTTGTCGCTTCGCCCGAGCGCGATAGGGAACCTGGACGACTCCGCGCTCAGCCCTTGACGTTGAAATACTTTACGAGAATTTCGCGCGCGATCGGCGCCGCGACCGACGCGCCGTAGCCGCCGCTTCGATCGACGAAGACGGCCAGCGCCACGCGCGGGTGGCGCGTCGGCGCCCAGGCGATAAACCAGGTCGTGTTCGGCCCATTTCCGCCTGCCGTTTCCGCCGTGCCGGTTTTTCCGGAGAACGGCAGGCCGTCGATGGCCAATCCGTACGCCGTTCCGCCGGGATCCGTAACGCGCGCCATGCCTTCGCGCACGGCGGCGAGAGCACTCTGCGTTACTGGCACTTGGCGAATGACTTGCGGCGTGAAGCGCTTGACGGTGACTCCGGCAGCGTTGCGGATCTCGCGCACAATTTGCGGCTTGTAGAGCGTGCCGCCGTTGATGACCGCCGACGCAACGTTGGTCATTTGCAACGGCGTCGCTTGCATCGCACCCTGTCCGATCCCTAAGAAGCAGGAGTCGCTCGGCTCCATCGGCACGCCGAAGTTACGCATTTCCCAGGCGTTGGTCGGCCAGTTGCCTTCGTTTTCGCCGGGGAGGTCGATGCCCGTTTTGGCATTGAGCCCAAAGGCCAGCGCGTAGCGCCGTAAACGCTCGTTACCCAGCCACCACGCCAGCCGGAAGAAGTAACCGTCGCTCGATGCGGCCAGTGCCGGAATGAACGTCGTGTTGCCCAGACCGCCTGCAGCAATGTCGCGCGCGTAATATCCGCCGCAGTTCCAACCGCCCGTGTCGTTGACGACTTGATTCACTTTTACGACGCCTTCGGTAAGCGCCGCCGACCCGGTAACCATCTTGAACGTCGAACCGGTCGGCGTCGCCGCTGCGATGGCGCGATCGAAGAGCGGCTCGGCGGGATCGGTGAGATCGAAGGCGATGCGTTTCCAGCGGTTCGCCACAAAATCGTTCGGGTCGAAGTTGGGATAGCTCGCCACGGCGAGGATCCCCCCGGTCCACGGATCCTCCGCCACTACCGCTCCCGAGAGTCTGCGGCCATGTCCCCACGAGCGAATGCCGTGCTCCAACGCTTCGTCGGCGATGCGTTGCAGGCGCCAGTCGATGTTGGTAAACAGCGTATCGCCGGGCACGGCAGCCTGCGCGGGCAGCCGCGAACCCGCAACCACCGCGCCGGTAGCGTCGACCACGACGCGCTGGCCGCCGGGTTTGCCACGCAAGTAAGTATCGTAGGTAAGTTCCAGTCCGTCTTTCCCGATGACGTCGTTAGGAGAATAGCCGCGCGACTTGAGGCGCTCGTACTCTTCTTCGTTGATCGCGCCGACGTAGCCGACGAGATGCGAAGCGGTTTGCCCGTGCGGATAGTCGCGTGTCGGTTGGACTTCGAGATCGACGCCGGGAAGCGCCGTCAGCACTTCGGAGACTCGCGCGACCGCCGCGACCGGAAGATCGCTAACGAGCACGACCGGACCGTACGGCTCGCTCGCGACGACCTCGTCGAAACTCGCATAGGTGATTCCGCGATGGTGCAGGAGGCGGGCCCATAACTTGCTACGATCCGTTCCGATCATTTCCGCGAGGGTATCGAGCTCGGCCTTGACGTCGGTGACCTCGGAGGGGATGAGCGCCACCACGAACGACGGACGGCTGCGCGCCATCAACTTACCGTGGTTGTCGTAAATCATGCCGCGCGGCGCCGCGACCGGAATCAAGCGAATTTGATTGGCTTGCGCGGCGGCGCGATAGCGCGCGCCGTCGACCAGCTGTACGAAAATCAGCCGGGCCGTCAGGGCGGCAAACGCCAGCGCGACGATCCCGACGAATGCGGCGAGGCGCCACGCGGGAAGGCGCCAGGCCGGCGGCCGCGGAGCGTTGGGTGGACGCATCAGGCGGCGGCGTCGAAGCGGCGCAAGACCAGCATCGCTGCGACGATTACGACGACGTTGAGTGCGGCCTGCAGTAGCGCTTCGTGAAGGTGCATCGCCCCAAGACCGCTTGGATATCCACCGAGCGCCATGGCAGTCCAAAAGACCAGGGCGCGCAGCAGTGTCACCAGCAGCACGATGCCCGAAGCGAGCGGGATAGAGTCGGCGAAGAAGCCGCGCGAGAGCACGCTGGCTGCCAGTGCGCCGGCCGTTGTGGCGATGGTCCAGGCCGCGCCGGTCTGCGCCGAGAGCGCATCTTCGCACAGCCCGGCCACCAGGCCATAAATGGCGGCACGGCGCGCGTCGACGCGAATCGCGTACCAGACGACGACCACCAAAACCAGGCTCGGCACGACGTTACGAATCGCGAGATAGTGCACCACCGTCGCCTGCGCAAGCAGGGCGAGCGCCAGCCACGCCGCAGCGACGCTCCATGCCGGTCCGACGAAGGGTGCGACGTGTGGTTTATCGCGTGACGACGACAACGCGATCGAGCGCGCCGAAGTCGGCGGCAGTCTTCAAGACGGCGGTTTGATAGAGCGCGGAGTTGCCGCGCTCGACGGCGGTAATCGTTCCGATCGGAACGCCGGAATGAAACGAACGGCCCTCGCCGGTGACGACGACGTCCCCGATACGCACCGGCGCGTCTTGCGGAATGTACTCGACGACGATGCTGGAGAGGTTGCCGCGAGCGATTCCCCACCATCGTCCGCGTTGCATCACTGCCGGAATGCGGCTGGTATAATCCGTGGCTAGAACGACGGTGCTGGAGAGTGGCGCTACGGCGGCAACGCGTCCGACCGCGCCGTCGGCGCCCAAAACGCCGTCGTTGCGATGTACGCCGGCTCGCGAGCCTTTGTCGATGGTGACGGCTCGCGATTCGTTCTCGGGTGGAAATCCGATGACGCGCGCTTCCACTCCGTTATAAAGACTCACGACGGGCCGGACACCGGCTTCGGCGGCATACGCCGCGGCGAGTTCGTGCAGCCGCGCATTCTCTTCGATCAAGCGGCGGTTCTCGGCGTTCAAGCGCCAGTTCTCGCCTTGCAGGTGCGGCAACGAGACGATCGTCGTGAGCAATGCCCGCGTACCGCCGGCGGTCGCGGCGACGACGCGCTCGCCTGCGGCGAAAAGCGTGCTCGCGCCGACCGCAACGGGACTAACCGTTCCACTTCTTTGCGCGGCGATTTGCAGCAACGCGAGTGACGCGGCCACGATAATAACGGCAATTAAGGCAAAGAGCCTGCGTTCGTCTCGATACGTAAAGATGGTCGCCCCCGCTACAACGCGCTGCCTCGGGAGGCCTCCCGGGGCGTAGTCACTTCGTTTTCGGAAGCGTAAATCCCAACCGACGCATCGCCCGAACTACGCGGCTCAGCGGCAAGCCCATGACGGTATAGAAATCACCGTCGATCCGCTCGACCAGCGCCGCGGCGCGACCTTGGATGCCATAGGCGCCCGCTTTATCCATGGGCTCGCCGGTGGCGACGTATTCCGCAATCTCGTCCGGCTGCAGCCGATAAAACCAGACTCGCGTGGTGGCGCACTCGACGTGCGGCACGTGGCCGGGGATGCCGAGGGCAAACGCGGTGTGAACCTGATGCTCCCGCCCGGAAAGCAGTTCGAGCATCCGCGCCGCCTCGGCGGCGTCGCGAGGCTTACCAAGAGCCGCGCCGTCGCAGTCAACGACGGTATCGGCTGCCAGCACCGGTACGTCATACCGCTCGTTGAGAAGAGTAATCGCGCTCTGCAGCTTCGCGGCCGCATGGTTGCTCGCGAGTTCCACAGGCAAAAGGCCTGGTATCTCCGGCTCGTCATAGCCGCTCTGCAGCACGTCTACCTCGAGTCCGAGCGAGCCGAGCAGTTCCAGACGGCGGGGCGAGGCGCTGGCCAGCACGATCCGGGCATTGAGCGTCACGAATCGTCTAGTAGTAGCTGCGGCCGGCGGCCTCCACGTAGCCGTTCTCGTGGCGGCCGCGTGGATCGTGATGGGTCCAGTGAATCACGCCGCCGCGCGAATAGTATTCGTACTCGCCCTTGACGGCAACGTGGTCGCCTTCATGCAACGGAATCGTTCCGGTGAAATCGGTATTGACCTCGACGCGGACCACCACCGTACAACCGGATCCGAGCCGCATCAAGAAACCCTCGTGAGGACTCTCGAGGCCGGGATGCACGCCCAGGACGCGAGTTACCGTACCGTCGGCCACGACCTCGACGTGAGAACGCCCGGCCGAGTACGCATCGCAGACGGCGCGATCGTCCGGCGTGTTGCTCGCGGCGCACCCGCCCAGCACCACAACGGCCGCCGCAACCATAACGGCGCTACGCATCGTCGCCGAGTCCGTAGAGACGATGCGCGGCGATATAATGCCAGACCGGCTCGGGAACGAGGTACCGAATGCTGCGCCGCTGCGCGATGAGCGTGCGCACGAGGCTTGCCGATTCCGGAATCTCGGGAAGGTTGAGCGGCGCGATTCGCTCGCGCAGTTCCGGTGGAACGGCGGCGATAACCCGCGCCAGCGCGTCGGCACGAACGCCGGGACGCGGTGCGATCGCAAAGCGCTCGAGTGCGCCGAGCACTTCGTCGAATCGCATCCAGTCGGCATTGACGAGCGAATCGGCGCCGATGATGAAAGTGAATCGCGCATCGGGATACTTCAATGCGAGGCGCGGCATGAGATCGGCAGTATAGCCGCTGGCATCTTCGCGTAGATCGGTTTCGTCGAGCGCAAAGCCGGGATTGCTTTCGATGGCGCCGAGAATCATCGCGCAACGGTGGGCGACGTCGGCTTGCGGCTTGGCGCGATAATGTTGGTTTCCGGTCGGCACGAAAAGAACGCGGTCGAGTTTTTCTAAAATACGCGCCGACTCAGCCACAAAGCAATGCGCGTTGTGGATCGGGTCGAAGGTGCCTCCGAAAATGCCCAGCCTCATGAATACGTAAACTCGTGCGGTCCGATACGCACGGTGTCGCCCGGCACGACACCGAGTTCCTGCAAACGCTTCTCTACACCCAACTTCGCCAGCACCCGCTCGAAGCGCCCCAGTCCTTCGTCGGATTCGAAGTTCGTCATCGCCGCGAGACGCTCGACCCTCTCGCCCGAGATGACGAACGCGCCGTCGGCGTCGCGCTCGACGACGAAAGCGTCCTTTGGCGTAAGCAGTATGTGAACCGGCGCCACGACCGGCTGCGGTACCGGAGCGGATTGCACCGCGCGCCACGCGGCCAGCGTCACGTCGCGTACGCCCTCGTGCGTCGCCGCGCTGATCCCCACGATCTCGGGAAAGCGCTCGCGCAGCTCCTCTAGCGAGGTGCGAGCGTTGGGCAAATCGATCTTATTGAGAACTAAGAGCGTCGGTTTCTTCGGTAGTTCCGGATTCCAAGCGGCGAGCTCCGCTTCGATCGTCGCCTTATCTTCAAGGATTTCGTCGAGCGGCTTTGCGCCGTCGAGTAGATGCAAGAGCGCACGCGTTCGCTCGACGTGACGTAAAAACTGGTCGCCGAGTCCGGCGCCGGTATGCGCGCCGGCGACGAGGCCCGGCACATCCACCATTACGAACGATTCTTCCTCGGAAACGCGCACGACGCCGAGTTGCGGCTCCAGTGTCGTGAACGGATAGTCGGCGATTTTCGGTCGCGCCGCCGAAACGACCGAGAGCAGCGTGGATTTCCCCGCGTTGGGAACGCCGACGATTCCGCAATCGGCCAGCAGTCGTAACTCGAGACGCAGCTTGGCGTGTTCCCCGGGCGCTCCGCGCTCGGCAAAATGCGGCGCTTGACGAACGCTGGTTGCAAAATGCTGGTTTCCCAAACCGCCGCGGCCGCCTTTTACGGCGATGACGCGCTCGCCGGGCTCGGTTAAATCGGCGAAGAGTACTTCGGGCCCGTCGTCGGCGATGCGATAGATCATCGTACCGACGGGAAGCGCGATCGTGAGGTCGTGACCGCTGCGACCCGACTTGTTCGACGTGCCCCCGGCTCTACCGGATTCAGCTTTAAAGCTGCGCCGAAAGCGAAACTCGACCAGGGTCGAGAGCTCCGGATCGGCTTCGAGATAGATGCTTCCGCCGTGTCCTCCGTCGCCGCCCGCGGGACCGCCCTTTGGAACGTACTTCTCGCGGCGCCACGCGACCAATCCATCGCCGCCGTCGCCGGCAGCAACCGTTATCTCGGCCTCGTCGATGAATTGCACGGGACCTAACGTGCCTTAGAAACGCAAAATGGGGCCGTGCATCGCCCCATCTTCACGCGAACCGGCGGGTGCGTTTACGCAGCCGGAATAATTGAAACGCTCTTGCGGTCGCTCCGGCTGTGGAACTCGACCGTGCCGTCAACCAGGGCAAAGAGCGTGTGATCGCGGCCGATGCCGACGTTGGTGCCCGGGTAAAAACGCGTGCCGCGCTGCCTCACGATGATGTTTCCGGCGATCACCCGCTCGCCGCCAAAGCGCTTTACGCCCAAGCGTTGGGCATTCGAATCCCGCCCGTTGCGAGTCGAACCGGCGCCCTTTTTAGAGGCGAAAAGCTGCAGATCGAAGTCGAACATAACCGGCCCATTGTAGCAAAGCGGGCCGAAAAAGCAACGCCGGCGGTAGTTGGTAGCCGCTCGCTTGATTTACTGTGGCGGCCGACCTGGTGACGGCCGAAAACGAGCCCCTGTCCTGCCCGGCACCCCTCATCCGGCCTCCTGATTCGAAAGGGGCCGCTGCGCTTTCTTCCACACCTGTGGACAGGCTTGTGGAGAACCCTGCCTCGCGAGCCCCTTCGGCGACCCTTTGGGCCTTATTTTGCTGCACGGGCCGGG
>CAZMPP010000020.1:0-17243 GCA_964568035.1 uncultured bacterium | reverse complement strand
GATCGCGCGCCAGCTCTGTCCCCCGTTCTGGGTGGCAAAGACCACGTTGGATCCGAAATAGTGCCGCCTATGGTCGAAGTGATCGAAGGCGAGCGGCTCGGTCCGAACGGTGCGATACTGTTTCGACGGCAGCGCGATCGGCGAAACTTCTTGCTGTTGCCCCGTGCGCTCGGTGAACTTCTGAACTTTACCGCCATAGAAAATGCCGGGATGGAGCGGATCGGGAACGACGTAGCCGTACTCTTCGGCGCCCGCGGTGTGCCAGTCGCGTTCGGTGATCGCGCCCCAATTGCCGCGGCTTGCAACGCAGGCCGAGCCGCTCTCCTGTTGTCCGCCGCAGACCCAATATGGGAAACGGTCGTCGGCATTGACGTGGAACATCTGCGCCGTGGGCTGGTTGTACCACGAGCTCCACGTCGCTCCGCCGTTGACGGAGATCGTCGCGCCTTGATCGCTGGCGAGGGCGATGATTCGCGGATCGTTGGGATTGATCCAAACGTTGTGGTAGTCGTCGCCGCCCGGCGCGCCTTTTATGGCGATCATCGTAACGCCGCCGTCGGTCGAGCGGTACGTCGAGGTGTTGGTTAAATAGACGGTATGCGGATCGCGCGGATCCACCGCCAGCGAGACGAGGTCGTCGCCGCGTTCGGCGATCTGGCCGGCGTCGTTGACTTTACGAAAGTGCGCGCCGGCGTCGTCGCTGCGATAGAGTGCACCGGAATCCTGACCTTGCGCAGCCACGTCGGCATAGGCATAAACGATCTGCGAGTTGCTCGGCGCGACGGCGATCTCGGAGCGGCCGACGCGCGCCGGTAATCCATCGTCCAGCGCCTTCCACGTCGTTCCACCGTCGCTCGACTTGAAGATGCCGCTGCCCGGCATCTCGAACGAGGCGCCGATTTCCCATGGCGCTTGACGCGCCGCCCACAGCGTCGCGTACACCGTGGCCGGATCGTGCGGGTCGATCGCAACGGCAAACCCGCCGACGTCGTCGTTCGTGAAGAGCACGCGCTGGAACGTCGCACCACCGTCGAGCGAACGGTAGATACCGCGTTCGGGGTTCGGTCCGTACGGGTGGCCCAGGACGGCAACGAAAAGACGCTGCGCGTTATTTGGATCGACCGCCATCCCGGCGATCTGCTGCCCGTCGCGTAGGCCGAGATGCGTCCACGTCTGCCCGCCGTCGTTCGACTTGTAGACCCCGTCGCCGATGGCCAGGTCGGGGCGCTGCAATCCCTCGCCGCTGCCGGCATATATCACTCGCGGATCGCTCGGCGCTACGGCCAGCACGCCGATCGAGCCCGTCGGCTGCCCGTCGAAGATCGGCACCCACGTGTGCCCGGCATCTTGAGTGCGCCAAATGCCGCCATTAACGGCGGCAATATAAAATAGGTTCGGCTGTGCCGCCACGCCCGACAACCCCACCGTCCGGCCGCCCCGCAACGGGCCCACGAATCTCCAGTGCAACGCACCGTAAGACTGCTGCGAAACGGTCTGCGCGGTAGCTCCCGCACTTGAGGCGATCAACCCTACAACCGCGAGGAACAGAGTCTTTAAACTCAAAGCTGGAGGCGTTTCCCGTTCCGAGCGCCCTTGCGGCGCTTGGGCGAAAACGCCGGTCCTACTTTCCACGACACGTTGCGCGGCAGCTCGACATCCACATCCACGCATCCGATCGGCGTGAAGTCGCGACAGTCGTGCGGACGTGCTTCGTAGATTCCGCAGTAGTGGCGTCCGCTGCGCGCTCCCATTAAGAAGATGCACTGATCGGCCAGCTCGTCGCCGACTTTGCGCAGCCAGCCGACGTGATAACCGTCGGCGGAGGGGCGCTCGACCACGTAACGGTGGAGTGCCTCGTCGTAGCTCATGCCGAAATGATCGGCGATGCGCTGCACGTCGGCTTTACTCACGAACGGCTCGTAGCCGCTGCAGCATTCCGCACAGCCTGGAGGGCAGGCGACGTTGTCGGGCAGATCTTTGAGGTGCTTGCGCGCCATGTCGATGACGCGACCGATCGCGCTGACGAACGCCGGGTCGTCGTTATATTTGTAGACCCATTCGCGATGGGTGATATCGTTGACGTTGTAATACCGCGTCGTCTTTTCGTCGAACGTAATCGTGATGTGCTCCTCGTCGATCTCGATCTTGTTGACGTGTTCGAGCGGGCGCGCATCGAGCAGCTCGGGGTGCGTCGGCTGGCCGGTCCGTCGCGTGTAGTTTTTTAGGTTGGTAAGGTCGATGGTCTCCATAACGGCTCTTCGATTCCGCGTCTTGCGGGTACGGCCTGTGCTGAGAGCAAAAGAAAACGGCCATGCAAACGGCTATCGGCGTCGATCTCGGCGGCTCTCACGTCACCGCGGCGGTCATCACGGAGGACGGCGCTATCCATCGCCAGCACGAGGAGGACCTCGAAGACCTTCGCTTCGAGGCCGTGATCGCGGCAGTCGAAGAACAAGTCGCGCTCGCGTTACGCGACGCCGGCGATGTCGTCGGTATCGGCGTCGGTTCGCCCGGCAACATCGACGCCGCGAGCGGCGCCGTCCTCTACAGCCCGAACTTCGGCTGGCAGAACGCGCCGCTGGGCGAAGCCTTGCGCAAGAGGTTCTCGGTTCCGGTCTTCGTCGCCAACGACGCGCGCTGTGCGACGCTGGGCGAGTATACGTTCGGTACCGGCAAGCAGACGCAAGATTTCGTGCTTCTGACGCTGGGCACGGGGATCGGCGGCGGCATCGTCGCCCGCGGGGAACTGCTGCTCGGCAATCGCTGGGGCGCAGGTGAGATCGGACACCACCAAATCCGCCCGACGGACGGTTTCATTTGCAACTGCGGCAAGGTAGGCTGCTTCGAAGCCCAAGCCTCCGGCACGGGGCTGATTCGTCACGCTTTTGCCGTTGCGCCGTCCTTTCCGCGCAGCACGCTCCTCGACGTCGCGCGCGAAAAGCTCAGCTCGAAAAAGATTCGCAAGGCGGCGCAGGCGGGCGACCAGCACGCCCTCGCTGCGTGGAAGAACTTCGTCGGAGACCTTTCCATCGGCTTGGCGAATATCATCGCCTTTACCAATCCGCAAACGATCGCGCTTGGCGGCGGCGTTTCGTCGGCCGAGGGCTTCATGCTCGATGGGGTGCGACCGCGCGTGGACGAGCTGACGACGATGGTCCCGAAAGGTACGACCGAGATCGTCGTTGCCTCACTCGGCAACGATGCCGGTCAGGTTGGAGCGGCAACGATGGCTTTCCGTGGTGGACTCGCGGTTGCAACCGGTGCGCACTAGGACGCTCGTCGCGGCGGCCTTTTTAACGCTGGTCGCGACGCCGGCGCAATCGCAGTCGTCCGATCCGATTCATAAGATCCGTCACGTCATCATTATCATGCAGGAGAACCGGTCGTTCGATACTTATTTCGGCACGTTTCCCGGCGCCGACGGCATTCCGATGCGCAACGGCGTACCGGCCGTCTGCGTGCCCGATCCGACCGCGAACAACTGCGTTCGTCCCTATTACGATTCGAGCGATCGCAATCGCGGCGGCCCGCATAGCGCCAAGGCTGCCGTTGCCGCCATCGACGGCGGCAAGATGGACGGATTTATCGGCGTCGCCGAGCGCGGCCGGCGCGGCTGCCGCGACGTCAACGCCCCGAACTGCAGCGGCGGTACCGAAGTCATGGGCTACCACGACGGGCGCGATCTTGCCAACTACTGGCGATATGCGCGCGACTTCGTGCTACAAGACCGATTGTTCGAGCCCAACGCATCGTGGAGCTTGCCGCAGCATCTGTTCTTGGTCTCGGAATGGTCGGCATGGTGCAAGCGCGTCGGCGATCCGATGAGCTGCATGAACGAGCTGCAGTCGCCCGACTATCCCCCCGATTTCCGCTCCAGCAGTCCACGTTTCCAGGCGCCCGGGACGGGGCGTCCCGATTACGGCTGGACCGACTTAACCTATCTGCTGCACGCGCATCGCGTAAGCTGGGCCTATTACGTGATGGCCGGAACCGAACCCGATTGCGCCAACGATCGCGACGATTGCGGTCCGGTGCAGCAGAAAGCCAAGACGCCGGGCATATGGAATCCGCTGCCGTTCTTCGATACGGTTAAGCGCGACGGAGAGCTCGGCAATATCCGCGACCTTCGCGATTTCTACACCGCTGCGGCGGACGGCACGTTGCCGAGCGTCGTGTGGATCTGCCCGGCCGGCCCGTATAGCGAACATCCGCCGGGTTTGGTGAGCCGCGGACAAGCCTACGTCACCGGGTTGATCAACGCCGTCATGCGTGGTCCGCAGTGGAGCAGCACGGCCATACTTTTGACCTGGGACGACTGGGGCGGCTTCTACGATCACGTCGCGCCTCCGCGCGTCGACGAAAACGGATATGGGTTACGCGTTCCAGGGATCGTGATTAGCCCATACGCGCGGCGCGGCTTCATCGATCATCAAACGCTCAGTCACGATGCCTACGTCAAGTTCATCGAAGACGATTTTCTGGGATCGCAGCGCATCGATCCAAAAACCGACGGGCGGCCGGATCTGCGCCCAACGGTCCGCGAGAGCGTCCCGGTGCTCGGTGATTTGCGCGCCGACTTCGATTTCAAGCAGTCGCCGCGACGTCCGGAGGTTCTCCCCGGCGCCATCATCTGGAATGGCGCGACTGCGCGGTAAGCGCTCGCTTCAGACTTTCTTAATTCAGAGTTTCTTCATCCGGCGGCGGGACCATGACTGCAACCCGGACTCATTTCCTATTGGAGAGAGAGAGCTTCGATGCTACGAACGAAAATCGCCCGATCGGCCGCCGGGATGGTGGCGGTAGGGCTGATTGCCAGTGGGTGCAGCGGTGGATCGAACATGCCGCCGTCCAGTGCGCAATCAACAATGACGCAAATCAAAACGCTCGGCCACACCGTGTCGCCGGACGTCTCCTTTCTGAAGCAACTCAAGAAGCAGACCGTGATCGGCTCGACGCTCGATCCGGTAAACGGCGCTCAAAATCCCTACGGTTTGACTATCGCGCCCAGCACCAACGGCGCGTTTACCGCAGGCGACCTCGTCGTTTGCAACTTCAACGCAAAATCCAACGTGCAAGGCACCGGTAAATCCATTATCGCCTTGCATCCCACCCCGGGTTCCACGCCGACCCACGTGTCTTCCGATGCAACGCTCAAAGGCTGCGACGCGTTGGCGCTGAGTCCCAGCGACACCATCTGGGCGGCCTCGATGGTTGCTAATGACAATCCCGTGCTCGATTCTACGGGAGGCTTGATCCAAAACATCAAGGGTAAACCCTTTAAGCAACCGTGGGGACAGGTCTTCGCGCAGCCGATGTCAGGGTCGCCGGCCTTCTATGCGACTAATGCCGGAACGGGAACGATCGTGCGCATTAACCTCGGTTCGCAGTTCACTTACGACGTCATCGGTAAAGGCTTCCCGGTCAACCACGGCAAGCCCGGCACCGCGCTGGCGCCTTCGGGTCTCGCCTACGACCCGAGCGTCGACACGCTCTACTTCGCCGACGGTCAAAACAACACGATCGTAGCGTTCAAAGACGTGACGAACATCCCGGCCGGTGGCATCAAGGCCGAGAATAACGGCATGAAGTTCAGCGGCCCCTCGGCCAAGGACGCGAGAATCGTGTTCTCGGGCAACCCGCTCAACGGTCCGTTGATCACGGCGCTGCTGCCTAACTGCAACCTGGTCGTCGGCAAATAGCTCGACCCGGACGGTAAGAATCTGATGATCGAAATCTCGGCGGCCGGTAAGCTGCTCGACGTTCGCAACGTCGACAAGGGCGACGCCGGCTCGATCTTCGGCATGGTCGTAACCGGAACCAATCTATCCGATACGAAGATCTACTTTAACGACGATAACGACACAAACGTCCAGGTGCTCGAACAGTAGACTCCCTCCCGGAGAGTGCCTGGTAGGAATCGCTCCATGCCGCAACGGCATGGGGCGATTCCTTTATTGCGCGGGCAGGCTCTTTTAAACGGCGGTTGCGGTATGCAGGGCGCGCAGCGAGAACTCGTCGTGCGCCGGAATCGTTCCGTCTTGGGTGATGCGCGCGATTAGCGCGGCAATGCGGCGAGAGCTGCGCCGTGGCGCGACGATCTCTTGTTGAAGGCGGATTGCCGCTAAGCGATCGGGCGCATAAATGAGCGTTCGCACTGCCGAAACGACGCCGGCGGCTCCGCGCAGCGCGATCATGCCAAGACCGTTGTGGCGGACGAAATCGACGTTACCGCGCTCCTGGCCCGGGACGTAGTCGTAAACGATTACCGGAAGCTGAGCCGCGTTGGCTTCCGCCAGTGTTCCGGGGCCTGCCTTGGTGACCAGCAGATCGACGGCGCGGAAATACTCGGGAACTTTATCGGTGAATCCAAGCACGTGCATCGGCGTGGGCAGCGATGCCGAGAGCTCGGTCAGCTTCTGCTCCAACCCTTCATTGCGGCCGCAGACGACGACCATCTCAATCGGAAGTTTCGCTTTCGCCAAGGCAAGCGCGGTTGAAAGCAGTTTGCCGCCCCCTTCACCGCCGGCCATCAGCATGACGATCGGGGTACCGGTGGGCAGGCCAAGCTGTGCGCGCAAGGCCGCTTTGCTGCCCGTAACGTCGTCGAACTTCGGGTGGATCGGGTGGCCCAATAGGCGCAACCGCGCGGGCGGTACGCCGCGCGATAGGGCGCGCTGATAAACCTCGCGAGCCGGGACGACAACTGCGTCGGCGTCGCGGACGAGCCACGACTCGTGCACCTTGCCAAGGTCGGTGATGACGGTGACCACCGGCACGTGCTGCATGTGAGCATCGTCGCGCGCTCGCAGCGCCGCGTGATTGAGCAGGGGGTGGACCGAGACGATGACGTCGGGCTGGTAGCCGATAAAGAGGTCGCGCAGGCGCTCCCGGTAGAGCGGTTCGCAGAACTTCACCAGGGCCCGGTAGCGGCGGCGTCCGTTGGTGGCGTAGTAGAGCGCGCCGTAGACCGGAGGCGCATAGCGTAGGGCCATGCTGTAGCCCAGCCCGAGTTGGGTCAGCGGGAAGGCGCAGTGGGCGGCGACATCTTCAATTCGCGTCTCGAACGTATGCGGCGACCCGATCTCTTCCAAAGCGGCGGCAATTGCGTTGGCCGCACTGCGGTGCCCGCCGCCAGTGTCGGAGATCAACAGAAGCGCTCGCTTGGTCATAGGCCTCCCGATTATGCTCTGGCCGGGACCCTCCTCGGGCTTCGCCGGCCGGCGTTGCGCGCTCGTCGGCTCGTAGGACCAAGCCAAGCTAACAGCGCTCGAGCCGGCGCATCGTAGAAGCGAAAAATGTCGCCGAACTCGATATCAGGGTTTCGGTGATGGTCGTCGTGGTCCTCGGGAAGCACGATTCCAAGGGGGCGCAGGACCGCTCGCACCGGCTTTGGCGTGCGCCAGCCCAGATCGGAGGTATGCCGCCACCACACGTGGATCTGACCGAGCGCCAAACCGGCGAGCGCGCCGGGCCACGATAGGCGGCAGAGGAGCGCAGCGACGGTTAAGTAGGGGACGGCACCCAGAAAACCGTCGAGCAAGACGGCCGGATTGGTCGACAGCACGGCATGATCGAAATACGAGCGGCGCCGGTCGTGGTGGGTACGCAAGTGGAGCGTGAACCAAAGATGCTGAGGAACGTGATAGAAGAACGTTGAGGCGAAATCTCCGGCGACGAGTGTGAACGCGAGGGCCAAGAAGAAGAGCATGCGAGGCGTCTCCCTATGCGGCGTGCTGCAAAGTCATAGGACGTGGTTCGCGGTTGCGCTGATTTCGCTAAACGGATGCACCGCAAATAGCATATACCATGGAAACGCGCATGCGAACGCACCCGTGAATCTCAAGCGCGCCCTTAACATCGCTTTAAGCTGGCCCTCGCCCGCGGGCGTAAACTCGATCAAAGGCGCCGTCCCAATTCGCGACGGACCGCCGGTCGCGGAGCCCGAGCTCGCCGTCGCGCGAGCCATTCTGCGCACCAACCCGCGCATCGCGCAAGCGGCCGCTTTACTCTTTGCCGGCAGCACGTCGCGCGCGGCCGGCGATCGTTCGCTGCCGCCCGAGTTCTTGGGTGCGACGCTCTTGCAAGAATCGGCCTACGATCCGCGCGCCTTCTCGTCGGCCGGAGCGATCGGCATCGCACAGTTCATGCCCGAAACTGCGGCCGGCATCGGCATCGACCCGTACGATCCGTTCCAGGCTATCGACGGGGCCGCGGCGCTTCTCGGTGAGTACGTCGCGGCCTATCGGGGACGTTACGCCGATCCCTATGCGGCAGCGCTAGCGGCATACAACGCGGGCCCGTTGGCGGTAGCTCGCTACGGCGGGGTGCCCCCATATCCCGAGACGCGCGAATACGTCGCGCTGGTCTACGATCGCTGGGCCCGCATCGTCTCGTACGAGCGCTCCGGCGGAGTTTCTACCGCAGCGTGGAAGCGTTTCGTTCGTTAGGAGGTACGTCGCCATCGGATTAGCCGCACGCATTTCGATCGCCGCGCTCCTTGCCGTTAGCGCGGCGGGATGTTCCTTTAGCGCGAGTCCGGCCGACGGGCTCACGTTTAAAGCGCCGCCGGGTTGGCGCTCCTCTCCGGGAATCATGGGGCTCATGCAGTTCTGGCGGCCGCCGTCCAACGACCGCGAAGTACTGATGCTCATCAGATCGCCGCGACCGATCGGTACTCAAGATTTCTTCCATAGCGATGCCGTCAAGAATTCGCTTCACGACGTCTCGCTCGAGCAGCAGCAGGCAATAACGATCTGCAAGAATCAGAAGGCGACCTACGTACGCGCCCGCGGTTCGTCGTCGCGCGGCGGCGACGAGTCGGTGGAGGTGATCGCCACCAACGCCGGCGGCAATAGCTACTTCGCCATGTACATCCGTCCGTTGGGGATGGCGCCGACCGCCGCCGCGCAAGCGGCGCTGCGCGAGGTCTGTACTAAACCGTAACCGCGTGCCGCGCAATCGAATCGTAAGCCAACTCATCGCCTGTCAGCCGTTGGGCTGGACGTCGGCCGACGCGACGGGGCCGAAGCTTCGCCGCGTGTTAGGCTGGCCGGCGCTCACGGCAATCGGCCTGGGCACGATGCTGGGCGGTATCTTTCCGACGCTGGGGGCCGGCGCGCACGCTGCCGGCCCGAGCGTCATATTGGCCTACGTGCTCTCCGGGTTGGTGAGCCTCTGCGTCGCGCTCTGTTATGCCGAGTTCGCCTCGATGGTGCCGGTGGCCGGAAGCGCCTATACCTACGCCTACGCGACGCTCGGCGAGCTCGTCGCTTGGATCATCGGCTGGGATCTAATTCTCGAGTACGGGCTTTCGCTCGCGCCGACGGCGTCGTCGCTTTCCGATTACTTTCAGCACCTCATCGGCAACATCGGATTCGTCTTGCCGGCGTGGGCGCAGACGGCCAACGTTCACGCGCTGCATCCTCAGATCGATCTGGTTGCCGCGATCGTTACTCTCGCCGTGACACTGCTCGTCGCAATAGGTATTCGCGAATCTGCAGGCGTCAACGGCGCGCTCGTCCTGGTGCAGCTGATTGCGATGGTGGTCTTTATCGTCGCAGTCGCGCATGCAATTCATCCTTCGAATTTACGACCGTTTGCGCCGTTCGGCTATCATGGGGTGCTCACGAGCACCGCGCTGGTCTTTTTTGCTTACATTGGCTTCGACACGGTTACCGTAGCATCCGAGGAAGCGAAGCGTCCCGAGCGGGACGTGCCGATTGGAATCATTGTGGCGCTGAGCCTTGGCGGCATACTCTACGTCGCGCTAACGCTGTGTACCGTCGGGGTTCTGCGCTTCGATAAACTCTCCGACGGGGCGGCGATGCTCGATGCGATCGGTGCGGTAACCAAGAATCACGAGCTATACTGGATCGTCGCCATTGGCGGTTTGGCGGGAAATGCCACCGTAATGCTGACGTCGCTGCTCGGTCAGGTGCGCATATTTTATGTAATGGCGCGCGATCGCATGCTGCCGCCCGGAGTGGCTAAGATTCATCACGTCTTTCGCACGCCGGCGCGGATGACCGTAGTAACCGGCATCGTCGTCGCGGTCTTTGCCGCAGTCTTTCCCCTAACGATCCTGCTAAGACTCGTCAATATCGGTACCTTGGCAGCCTTCGCGATTGTCTGTGGCGGAGTACTGGTCTTGCGCATCGTCAATCCGACGGCGCCCCGGCCTTACCGGGCCCCTCTGCTGCCCTTCTTTGCCGTGACGGGCGCCCTGGCGTGCTGCTATCTGATGACCGGGCTGGAGTGGGTCACGTGGCAGCGATATTTAATCTGGTTCATCGTGGGAATAGTCATCTACGCCCTCTACGGCTTTCGAAACTCAAGGCTCAAAGTCAATCTCATCGAACCGTAGCTGCAACCTTCCGGCCCTGGGCGCTTTATAGGGGTTTTGAGGCACAAGTGACAACCATTACCGCGCTTTCCGACCGCTTCGAGCTCGTGACCGTGCCCCGCCGCCACGGGGTGCCCTCGTTTGCCCAGGACGTCGCCAAAGGGCTGCAGGCTAAGCCGAAGCGCCTCTCGTCGAAGTATCTCTACGATGCCGTCGGCTCGGCACTCTTCGATGCGATCACCTGTTTGCCTGAGTACTATCTGACGCGCGCCGAGACCGAGATTCTTTCGGAGTGGGGCTGGCAAATCGTTCGCTTGCTCGATGCCCCGGTCGATTTTCTCGAGCTGGGCAGCGGAAGCGCAATCAAAACGCGGTTGCTGATCGGCGAAGCGCTGCGCGTACAGGACGATTTGCGCTACAGCCCGATCGATATTTCGACCGAAGCACTCCGTACGTCGTCCCTGGCCTTGGTCGAAGCATTTCCGACGCTCTGGGTGCGCGCCTACGCCGGCGATTACTTTGACGTCTTGGAGACCGTTCGGGTGCGCTCGGACCGAAAGATGCTGGCGATGCTGATGGGCTCGAACATCGGAAACTACGAGCCCGACGAAGCCAAGAACCTGCTGGGATTGCTCGGCGGCGCCTTGCGTAGCGGAGATGGACTCTTGCTCGGCGCCGATTTGAAGAAGGATCGCGCAACGCTGGAGCTGGCATACGACGACCCCGCCGGCGTAACCGCCGCATTCGATCGCAATCTCATCGCTCGCATCAATCGCGAGCTCGACGCCGATTTCGACGCGCGGCAGTTCGCGCACGTCGCCCGCTATGACGAGGTGCGCGGCGCGGTGGATTCCTTCTTAGAAGCGCGGGAGGACGTCGCAGCATCGGTGCGTTCCGCCAACGTTCGCGTCGCCTTCAGCGCCGGCGAACGGCTTCATACCGAATCGGCTTATAAGTTCGACGATGCCGACATCATCCGGCTCGGCGAAGACGCCGGTTTTCGCTCCGGAGCCGCTTGGCACGATCGCGCCCGGCGCTTCAGCGTGCACCTCCTCGTTCGCCGCTAGCCCGTTCCGCTAACCGCAGCAGCGCATCCACCGCCACGGCAAGTACGGAAGCCGCGATGCTTCCGGCTACGATCATCTGCGGCTGGTGCAGCGTTAGCCCGTTGAAGATCAACACGCCCAGGCCGCCGCCGCCGACGTAACCGCCCAGCGTGGCGATGGCGATCATTGCAATCGCCGCGATGCGCACGCCGCCGATCATCACCGGCAGTGCCAAAGGGAACTCGACGCGCATCAGAATCTGTGCCTGCGACATGCCCAATCCCCGAGCCGCGTCGACCTGCGCGCGGTCGACGCCATGAATCGCCGCGACGACGTTGCGGGCGAGCATGAACTGGGCGTAGACGACCAGCGCCACGAAGATCGGCGCGAAGCCCAACCCTAAAAGCTGCACCAAAACGGCGAGCAGCGCCAAACTCGGGATCGTGTAAATTGCGCCGAGGGTTCCCAGAAGCCACGGCTCGACGCGCGCGCGCCGCGCCGCGAAGATTCCGATGGGAACGGCCAGCAGCAGCGCAACGATTAATGCAGCGCCGACAATTTCGACGTGAATCGCGGTCAGTGCGACGACGCGCATCGGGTGCGTGGTGAGATAGTTCACGACGAAGATTGTCGCAGCAGCTCGCGCGCATGCAAATAGTAGCGGCGGTAAACGTCATCGCCGGCATGCACGATGTCGCGTACGTAATCCGTGGCCGGGTTATCGAAGAGTCCTTCGGGTTGGGCGACTTGCTCGACGCGCCCGGCACGCATCACTACCACGCGATCGGCGAGGCGGAAAGCTTCGTCGACGTCGTGCGTTACGAAGATCGTCGTCGTTTTCAGCTCGCGCACGATGCGGACGAGCTCGCGCTGCAGGGTGGCGCGCACGACGGCATCGACCGCGCCGAACGGCTCGTCCATCAACAGCGCGCGCGGCCGAGCCGCGATGGCTCGCGCCACACCGATTCGCTGCGCCTCGCCGCCGGAGAGCTGGCTGGGATACCGTTCGCGATAGAGCGATGGATCCAGGCCGACCATCCCAAGCAGCTCGTCGACGCGGCCGTCGATGTCGGTGCGGTCCCATCCGAGCAGCGACGGAACGACGGCCACGTTCTGGGCGACGGTCATATGCGAGAAGAGCCCGATTGCCTGAATCACATAGCCGATGCCGCGTCGCAGTTCCACGGCATCGAGCTCGGCGACGCCGATCCCGTCGACGTCGACCTCGCCCGATTCGAGCGGCACCAAGCGATTGACGGTGCGTAGCAGCGTCGACTTCCCACATCCCGACGGGCCGAGGAGCACGACGAGCTCTCCCGCGCCGACGTCGAACGAGATATCGTCGACGGCGTTGCGCGACGATCCAGGATAGCGAGCGGTGACGTGCCGGAAGGAAATCATGGCAACTTCTTCAGGAATGCAGACGCAACGTCGGCCGGGTCCTGCTGCGCCCCCTCGACGGCGGCGTTCATTTCGCGCGCAACCCGGTCGGTGATTGCCGTCGAGACGCGGTTGAGGATCCGCGCGATCTCGGGGCGTTTTTGGAGCGCTGCTTTGCGTACGACCGGCGCGATGTTGTACGCCGGCCAGAAATGGCGGTCGTCGTCGAGCAGCACCAAATCGCTGGTGGCGATGGTTCCGTCGGTCGAGAAGGCAGTCGCTACATCGGCCTTCCCTTCGAGCAGCGCGCGATACTTGAGCGCGATGTCGTACGTCCGAACTGCGGCGAACTGAAAGCCGCCGTAGAAACGCTGCAACCCGGGCAAGCCGTCGGGCCGGGCGAGAAACTCTTGAATGGTTGCCAGCCGCAGCTGCGGGGCTTGGCGCGCACACTGCGACAGCGTCGTCAGATTGCGCTTGGCGGAAATGGCACGCGTCGTGGCCAGCGCCTGCGAGTCGTTCATCGGCGATGGATCGAGCCAGACCAGACCGTAGCGCAGTGCGAACTCGCGCGAAACGACGTCGTAGGCCCGGCGCTGGTTCGATATAGGCGCGTCATGCAGCACGTCGATCAACGCCGTACCTGTGTACTCGGGGTAGCAGTCGATATTGCCGCGTTCCATCGCGGCGATGGCAATCTGGGTCGATCCGAGATTGAAGAAGCGCTCGACGTGCATTCCGGCCCCTTCCAGCGCTTGGGCGTAGATTTCCGCAATCACGAAGGACTCAGTAAAGTTCTTCGAACCGATGCGAACGGCCGACGGATCGAAGGCGCAGCGCGCGAGCAACGGTGCAGCGGCAAGTACGGCGAGCGCGCGCCCGCGCGAGAGCATCACGCGATCGCCCCGGCGCGTCGCCCGGCCAAACCTAAGAGTACGTCCGCGCCGAGTGCAAGCCCGGCAACGATTGCCGCTGCCGCGAAGAGCAACGCCGGATCGTCGGTTTGCAGACCGCGTACGATTTCGTCGCCGAGGCCGCCCGCGCCGATGAACGTGGCCAGCGTTGCGCTTGCGATTGTCTCGGTCGTCGCGGTACGCAGGCCGGCAAATGAAACGGGGAAGGCCAGCGGCGCGACGACGCGCACGAAACGCTGCGCCGGCGTCATGCCCATTCCCGTCGCCGCATCGAGCGCCGCCGGTGAGACCCCGCGAATTCCAAGATCGACGGCGATTACGATCGGCGGAATGGCCAGAAGCGCCAGCGCAATTACCGCGGGGGCCGCCCCCACGCCCAGCCACGGAAGGAGAAGCATCAAAACGGCGAGGCTTGGGACCGTCCGGCCGATTCCCGCCAGGGCGAGGACGGCGCTGCGCAAGGCAGTCGATTCGGCTGCGAGAATCCCCACGGGCAATCCAACGATCAATGCCAAGGCGAGCGCGGAGAATGCGAGCGCGAGATGTTGGGCGACGTGCGCGGGGAGTTCGGCCATGCGCGCAAAGTTTTTGCCGCCCGGGTGGCGAAACCCGGCTCAACACACCAAGCCAAGAAATTTACATTGATAACGCAGCCTCAAGCGGCGACGACGCCCGCGAAGACTCCCGTCGTCTTACTCGACGATCCGTCCCTGTTTATCAGCCGCGAGCTGTCGTGGCTCGAGTTTAATGACCGCGTCCTCGAAGAGGCGTTGGACGTACGCACCCCGCTGCTGGAGCGCTTGAAGTTCGTCGCCATTTACGGAACCAACCTCGACGAGTTCTTCATGATTCGCGTGGCGGCGATGAAGCAGCAGATCGAGGCTCAGGTCGTACGCCGTTCGGAAGACGGCCGTACGCCGACCGAGCATCTCGCCGCAATCTCGCAGCGGCTGCGTACGTCGCTTCCCCGGCAGATGCACGTCCTCAACGACGAGCTGCTTCCGGCGCTGGAGCGTGAGGGCATCCGGCTGCTGCGCGTCTCCGAACTCGACGACGAAACGCAGAATGCGCTGGAGCGCACGTTCGACGAGAGCGTCTTTCCGGTGCTGACGCCGCTGGCGGTCGACAGCGGCCACCCCTTCCCGTACATCTCGAATCTGTCGCTTTCGCTTGCGGTGGAGCTCGAAGAAGCGACGCGCGACGGCATCGAGCTTCATTTTGCCCGGGTGAAGATTCCGCCGACGCTGCCGCGCTTCGTTCCCGTCGGCGAGGCGGCCAACGGCGAGCGTCGCTTCGTGCTCCTCGAAGATCTCATCTCGCACCACCTCGACGTGCTCTTCCCCGGCATGCACGTCCGCGATTCTTATCTCTTCCGGGTGACGCGCGACGCCGACCTCGACCTCCAAGAGGACGAGGCCGACGATTTGCTGCGGGCAATTGAGTCGGAGTTGAGGCGCCGGCGCTTCGGCGAGCCGGTGCGCCTCGAGATCGAGCGCGGCATGCCGGAGTATATGCGTGATTTTCTCTGTACGTCGCTCGAGCTCGGCGCCGTCGACTGCTACGAAATCGACGGACTAATCGCGCTCAGCGACCTGTGGCAGATCGTCAATCTCCCGGGCTACAACGATCTGCGCGATAAACCATTCCAACCGGCCATTCCCAAGCGTTTGATCGGCGCCACCGATATCTTCGCGCAAATTCGCGAAGGCGACATCCTGCTGCACCATCCCTACGAGTCGTTCGATCCGGTCATTCAGTTCGTAACGCAAGCCGCCGAGGATCCAAAGGTTCTCGCCATCAAAGCGACGCTTTACCGAACGTCGGGAAAGAACTCACCGATCGTTCGTGCACTGCTCACGGCCGCCGAGAACGAGAAACAGGTCGCCGTCGTCATCGAGCTCAAGGCGCGCTTCGACGAAGAGAACAACATCGAGTGGGCAAAGCGGTTGGAGCGCGCCGGCGCCCACGTCGTATACGGATTTGCCAACCAGAAGGTACATGCCAAGACGATGCTCGTCGTTCGCGAAGACGAGGACGGCCTGCGACGTTACATGCACTTCGGCACAGGTAATTACAACGAGAAGACGGCGCGCCTCTACACCGACATCAGCCTGTTTACGTGCCGTCCCGAACTCGGCGCCGACGACACGCAGCTCTTCAACGCGCTGACGGGTTTTTCCAAGGTTACCGATTACGAGGAGCTCTGGGTCGCACCGGTCACGCTGCACCGCGAGCTGATCGCGCGCATCGAGCGCGAGACCGAGCACGCGCGAGCCGGCCGGCCGGCGGGGATTCGCGCCAAGATCAACGCGATCACCGAAGTCGACGTCGTGCGGGCACTCTATCGCGCCTCGCAGGCCGGGGTGCCGATCGAGTTGCTCGCACGCGGCATGTGCATCCTGCGGCCCGGCGTGCCGGGGGTCAGCGAGAATATCCGCGTGCGCAGCATCGTCGGGCGGTTCTTGGAGCATTCGCGCATCTTCGTTTTCGAGAACGGCGGCGAGCAAGAGACGCATATCGCCAGCGCCGACTGGATGGGGCGGAATCTCGACCGTCGCGTCGAGTTGGCCGTTCCGGTGCTCGATCCGGTCATGGGCGAGACGATCACCTCGCACATCATGGCCGTACTGCTTTCGGATAACGTCAAGAGCCGCGAACTGCAGGAAGACGGCGGTTATCGCCGCCTAACGCCGGGGCCGGGCGAGATGCCGATCGACGCGCAGCGCGTTTTCTTGACCCAAGCGCAGGGGCTGGACTAGACGCTTTCCCGCGGAGCTCGCGCGGCAAGCTCCAAGACGATCTTCCACTCGTGCGGCATTACGGGCTGCACCGAAAGCCGCTGACCCCGGCGTAATAGCGGCATCGCAACGAGCCGCGGCTCGGCCCGCATCGTCGCGAGCGTCACGGGGTTCGCGAGGCGCTCGACGTACGCAACGTCGACCATGAACCAGATCGGTCTCTCTTGCTTGGCCCGGCCGTCGAAATATTCGCTTTCGCGATCGAACTGCGTAAAGTCGGGATATGCGGTTCGCACGACTTTGCAGATGCCGACGGCGGCCGGCTGGGCGATGCTGGAGTGGTAGAAGAGCGCGAGGTCGTCGAACTGCATCTCCATCATGTTGTTTCGAGCCTGGAAGCTGCGCACGCCCGTCCAGGGCGTCGTGCCGTCCTTTTCAAGCCGCTCGAACGAGTAGGCGTCCGGCTCGGTCTTCATCAGCCAGTAGCGCATCGGAAGCTCGCGTTACGACCGGTCCGCCCTGAGTCCTGGTCGCCGCCGCGCCGGTATGCTATCGTGTTCCGGCATGGCGGCAAAGATCGTAAGGGCCAATCAGGATGGATGGGACGGCATCGAGCCCGTGGGGTACACCCCTGACGACCCCGGCACGGGCGTCGCACGTCACACCATCGTCGGTTCCCGTAAGCAAGACCCATCCGATGCAGGCCCGCAGCTGGAGCTTCGCTACTTCGAGGTTCAGCCGGGCGCCGCGTCGCGCTTGGAGCGGCACGAGCACGAGCATTACGTCATCGTGAGGCGCGGCCTGGGCTACGCCGTCGTCGGCG